>JAYSSX010000197.1:0-6137 GCA_043720315.1 Pseudobdellovibrionaceae bacterium
TGGGTTGGCCCGTCCATTGCTCTAAGAATAAGCAGTTAGAGGAAATGCGACAAAAAAAGTCGCTTACTTTTAACCACTTTTCAACATGGAGGGGTCTAATGCATGGAAAGGATTTAAATAAGTCCGATCAATTAGGGTCGGATGAAATAAGTGACGACCATATTATTCAAATGGTCAAAAATGGTGACAAAAAGGCTTTCGGGCTTTTGGTACGACGCCATCAAAAGGCACTTCTTAGAATGTGCGTGCGTTTGATGCGGGATGCAACAGCGGCCGAAGACATCGTCCAAGAAAGTTTTATTAAGGCTTTCGTGAAAATTCACAGCTTCGAGGGGCGTTCAAGCTTTAAGAGTTGGTTGTTTCAGATAGCCGTTAATACGACGAAAAATAAATGGAGATCTCATCGCGAAGATGCTGTTGATCACGAGCAGATGCCACAGATGTCAGAAGCTGCTACGGCGGAAAAAGATTTAATTAAAAATGCAGTTGCTCAGTTGATTGCTGAGGCGATTGAAACTTTACCATTTAGACAGAAGACAGCTTTAACGCTTAGGATTTATGAAGATCTTAGTTTTAAAGAGATCGCAGACATAATGCAATGTCCTTACGACACTGCTAAAGCAAACTTTCGCCATGCTTTATTGAAATTAAAAGAACAATTTCAGCATGACGAAGAAATGGCGCAATACTTCACCGAACACGAACCAGAAGTTTCCGCTGTTAGAGACATTAACTCAATATAGGAGCCAATGATGAAAAAATACAAAGAACTCGAACAAGGACTCGCGGAATACGCCGAAAGAGTTGAAATGGTTATGAATAAATTTGACGATGCGGCCCTCGAAGACCTCGAAAATAAAATTATGATTGATATCTTGAAAACTGAAGGTGATGTGATGTTGAATCAAGTGAATCAGAAAAAAGATTCCCTAGCTCAGCACCACCGTCTTTGGCGAAAGGACTCTTGAGTCCTGGTCGCAAGCTTTTAGCCTTCACATACAACTGATGGCTTCTTAAGACGCTTTATAGCGCAATAGAAGGCCAAGGGCCCGTTTCGGGCCTGCAAAAAGTTACCTATTTTCAACATTGATTACTAGTGGTTGCCAATACCAAACTTTGGATGCATATCTAGTCTTCAAAAAAATGAAGAGGTAACTTATGACAAAATCAATTTCTTTAATCGTTTTATGCTTGGGGTTGGTGGGAATTTTAGCCAATGCAGATACTGCAAAAACCGACACCATCTTAGAAAAAAAATTATCCTTTCAAACAGCGCAACCGGAAGTGGTTTTAGACAAAGCCCAGGCTCAAGTTCGTTTGTTTGTTGAAAACTATGAAGTGCAATTGGATGCAGCTACCAAAGTCGTTTCACCTAAACAAGTGGGTGGAACAGATGCCGAGCCGACTTTAAAAGAGTCTTTCCAAAAGTGTATTGGATTATTGTGCTCAAAAACGGATTTAGATATGGGATTCAAATTAAACAAAGTGGCCGGTCCTTGCGCATTTAACTTTGTTTTAGTGGGCGATATCCGCAGATCCAGCCAACTTCTATCTAATCTTTATTCTGAAATTAACACCAGCCTTTGTGTCAACAAAACCGCGGCAGGTGCTGAAACTTTTATGAAGATTTACTTAGTACGTGCTGATAAGTATTCTGAAGGCACTATTCAAATGGCGGCCTTTAAATTCATTAACAACCAAACGGCAGCTTTAGTGAACGCTTTTAAAAAGACGGTTATTCAGTTGGGTGTGGTTGACGTTAAAGAATTAAACTAATTAATGGCTTGTTGATGGCGGCTCGGTAGCAGTCGCTGTCAGATCTTTGAGATCGCTTTCAGGTTTTGCCGACTTTTCTAATTTCTTACACGCTTCGATAAACTTCTGGTAGTCCTTACCAAGATGTTCAAATAATTTTTCAAAATCCGATAGATCCTGCATATATGTTTTATATATCAACAAACGCGCATTATTTAAACTAGCTGATTCAAATTTCGAATACGACTGCGTTTTCATTGATGGTAAAACACTGGCTTTGAACTCAGCTTTGATTTTATCAAATTGTTCATTGCGAAGACTTTCATCAATGGATTTGTTATTTTTGTACCACATCTCCAAATCGATGATCTTCTGACTTATGAACTTAGAAAAAATCAAATCATCTTCGTTTTCTTCTTTGATCATTTTTATTGTTTTAGAATCGTTTCCTTCGGTTTCTAGGTAATAAAGTTCGGTGCCTTTGTTTCCCAAAAAGACAGCAAGACGCTCATTAAAATCGGCACTGTTTTTTATATACAAAGTGGCGTGAACCGACTCGTGAATAATCGTATTCACTAAGTCATGGTCATTGTAAGTTAACATCGAAGACAGAACAGGGTCGTTAAACCAACCTAGGGTTGAATAAGCGGAAACTCCACGACGATAGGTATCCAAGTTCTTTTGTTTCAGTTCGTTCTCTTCCTCAACCGCATCTTTTTCATTGAAGAAGCCTTTATAGGGCATATCGCCGACGATAGGGTAACTAAAGATAAAATGCTTTAGCTCCCATTTCGGAGCAGCACTGACGACGTAGGTAACGTAAGGCCGATCTAATTGAGCAAAGGTCGAATAATTTTTTGATTTGGTAAGATGTAATTTTTCTTCAGCAAAAACTTTGGCTTTTTCGGCCAGCAGCAGTTTCCCTTTTTCTTTATCAGTTAACTTGTCGCCTTTCAGCGCCTTCTCTATTGGCTCACGCGATGATAATAATGAAAGTTGGTTGTAAGCACTTTTCATATAATAGCCCAGCTGACAGCCGGTGTTTAAAAATAGGGAAAAAACTAAAACGAACTTTAAAACATCCATGAAAGACCAAGTCGTCCCGTAAAGTCTTCTATTTTAGCGGAGTCATCGATAGGGGTTTGTAAAACATCCCAATTGGCTCTTAAAGCGATCGCTTCGGTGAGAAAATATTTTAACCCAATTCCGTAACTTGGTGCCAATCCTGGTTCAGGTTTAATTTCCCAGGAAGGATTAGAAGTTGTGTCGCTGATGTCTTGAACCACTTGTCTTTTTTTAATGTAAGCTGCGCCGCCTTTAATAAAGGGCTGCCATTTATCTTTTTTATCAGCAAAAACGTAGATCAAATCGCAACCATAAATATCGCTGTATTGGGTGGTTGTACGAGTAAAAATATTGGGATCTGTGCCCGATTGACGTTCCTTTTTTACATATAAACCATTGGTGTAACTGGTTTCGATGGCAATATGATCCCAAAGGTAGAAACTGAGTGAAAAGGTTCCCGATTGCATTTCTGTGTTGTTATTTTTGTCAAAAAAACTTTTCTTATAGTTATACGACAATCCCAGCTCGGTATAAATGGCGTTGGCCGATTGCGTAGAAAGCACAAGGAGTACAAGCAGAAAAGTCTTCATTTCTTCATTATAAAGAGATTCATAAAATTAGGCTTTATGAATTTTTTTTAGGAGGTTTTTCCGGACTTTTTACCCTTGTAACAATAAGATATGCGCCATCATAACACCACTTCTCTTGGCTTTGATTTTGAAGTATCACTTATTGTTCGTTAACAGGGGGGACAAAATGAAACCAATTTTAGCCGATAATAGACTACTTAACCTTTCTAAAGGGGTTCTAACCATAACTGCCTTTATAGCAACTTTGATTTTGGTCGATGTGGCTCTAGCACAAAGTTATTCCATAGGTCAGCCTATGATGAAGGGCACAGGATGTCCAACGGGGTCGGTATCTGCTATCGTAAGTCCAGACGGTGCTGAACTTTCACTTTTATTTGATTCGTTTGCAGTCGAAGGGCGACAAGGTCCGAATCCTTTCGAGAATCTTAAAAAAAGCTGTCAATTTAGAATTCCGATCAGCATTCCTCAAGGTTATAACTTGGAAGCCTTACAAATGGATTACCGGGGTTTCGGTAACTTACTAAATGGTAATCGGGCTATTATTATGACAGCGGGGCCATTAGTTAATAAAAGCGCTTTTTTACAGCCTGACTCATCGGTTCGCGTAAACTTAGATAATGTTGTCGACAATTTTACAATTACTCAACCCATTCAGCAGAACTTCAGTAATGTTTGCCAAGGTCAAAAATACATCGACTTTAACACTACTGTGCAAGTCATGGGTCCACAGGCAAGTGCGCCACAAACACTTTCGCAAGACTCTAGTGTCGTGATTGACTCTGCTGACATTGCTGGCGGACAGGCCGTTAGAATTCGTTTCCGCCCAGTAAAATGTGGTGGTTTAGTTGGGCCAACTCCAACGCCTCCAGGTCCAACACCAACTCCGACTTCAGGACAAGCTTGTTTTTACGAACATGCTAACTACCAAGGTGCTGCTTTGTGTTTACCGGCTGGTTCAAAAATTAATAATTTAGGTGGCGCTTTAGCTGGAAAAATTTCTTCAATCCGTATTTTTGGACAGTTGCAAGTCACAATCAGTGACGCCCCAAATTTAGCTGGAAGAAAATTGACGACAACTAAATCAATGCAGAATTTAGCATTCGGTCCAAATGGAATGAATGACCGCACTGTTTCTATAGATATTAGTCTTTAATTTTTTCAATAAATTAATATTTAGAAAGCCTTCGATGAAAATCGAGGGCTTTTTTTTTGAAAGAAGATCTATTCTCGAACCATTAATTTCGGGTCGTAGTAAACGGTAAATGAATATCTTAGATGAATCAGTCCGTCGTTTTCGACCATTTCTTTTGGTGGATTAGGAAATAGTCGCGCCTGTTGAAAAGCCGTTTGTGCGGCAGCGTCCAAATTTTTTAAACCCGCACCCTTCATCAGATGAGCCGAGTGATATTCGCCACTGGGCTTCAGCCAAATTTCTATTTCGGTCGTCCACTTGTTTTGGGCGTTTCGGCGTAATAAAGAGTCCGAAGTAGTGGCCATAGTGTACTTGACCATGGACTCCCAGCGGAAACGAATCAATTCTTCCACTCGTGAATAGAAACTGTAAAATAAATAACGATCGGTATTTAATGCGGTAAAAGATCCAACAGAAACTTCGTTGGGAAGAGTTTCTCCAACTGTCGAAATGCCTTTGTGGCCAAAATCATACTGATTTTGATTCATCAATTGCTCTTTAGCGACTTCAGAAATCGTTTTTTGTCCCGGCGCAACCCGAACCGATTCATTTTTCTGAGTGGCCTTTAAATCCATTGCGTGTTTTTCAATGGCATTGGGTTCAGGTGCGGTTTTTCCCGAATTGACGGCCGTTTTTTCGCCGCGATTTTCAGTCATCCCTTTAACTAAAGCCTGACTCTGTTTAAGCACTCTTTGCGAACGCTCTGATAAAAAGCGAACTTGGTCTTCTGTTTTTTCAGTTAATAAACTGTCGGGAACAATGGATTGTCTGACGATCTGTCCTGGGGGAGTGACTGGCTGTAGTTTTTCAATGACGTTAAACTCGACAAGGTCTTTCGGTACCGGCTTTTCAGGAATACGTACAATGCTTAATAGAATCACTAAGGCGATGTGTAAGCATAGACTTAGGTAGACGGTTTTCAGGAAATCCATAATGTCTCAATATAGGACAGGTAAGGCCCTTAGCCAAGAAATTGAATGAAAAAGTGGCTAAAGTTGAAACAATTTCTGCCGATAAGTCTTTATCGGGGACACTACAGGGGGAAAAATGAGCAATGTCATTGATATTCGTTCGAGAATTAAAGGCAATACATCAAAGACTAAATTAAAAGCCCAATCCAATAATATTTTAGATATTACTGAAAAACGAGCCGAAGCTTTGAAGCAAGATCGTCGTAAAGTCCGCAGGACCCTCTTAACTGAGTTTATCGCTGTTCACACCGTAGTTCCTAACTACGGTTTAATGAAGGTGACATTGGACAATATTAATGAAAACGGTTTAGCCTTCGATATCGAAGAAGGCCGCGGATTATTCCAAGCCGGTGAAGAAATCGCCATGCGCGTTTATCTGAATCACCAAACCTATTTTCCTTTTGTCGTTAAGGTAAAACACGTTACTTTGTATAAAGAAGAAGGCGTTTATCGCCATGGTTCTGAGTTCGTAAAAGGAACTATTAATGACGTGGCACTCCATCACTTTGTGATGTTCTTAGAGACCATTTCTGCCAACCTTAAGGGCGACGGCGGCGACATCAC
>JAYSSX010000198.1:0-5393 GCA_043720315.1 Pseudobdellovibrionaceae bacterium
TTGGAAATTAAGGGCCTTTCAAACAACGAATGTAAAGCAAGAATAAATGAAGTCTTAGATTTGGTTGGATTATCGGAATTGCAGCAAAGGCTTCCTGAAACCCTTTCCGGCGGGCAAGCTCAACGGGTCGCCTTGGCACGAGCAATAGTGAATCGACCTCGAATATTACTTTTAGATGAGCCTTTGAGTGCCCTTGATCTTAAGTTAAGAGAACAGCTACAAAGAGAACTCGTTAGTTTACAAAAAAAATTAGGTTTAACTTTTATACACGTTACACACGATCAGGATGAGGCTTTAAGTTTGTCTGATCGAATTGGAATTATGAATGGTGGAAACATAGAGCAAGTTGGTACACCCGCCGAACTTTATGAAAATCCTAAAACACTATTTGCGGCGGAATTCATTGGAGACATGCTGAAATTAGAAGGCGAGTTCCAAAGCAACGATAATGGTCAACATTTAGTGAAATTAAGATCGGGCGAAACATTTAAGATTTCAAATACGGATGGAAGTTATCAAAAAGGCCAAAAAGTAAATCTTTTAGTGCGTCCCGAAAAAGTCAAAGTTCTGGATATATCAAGTGACATGGAAAATTTAATTTCTGGTAAAGTATCCCACTGCCTATTTAGAGGATCTAGTGAAGAACTACAAATCGAAACTGGAAGCTGCGGAAATTTCAGAATATCAGTTCCAAAAAATTCTGGTTGGAATGAAGGGAGATCTGTTATTTTAAAATTCCCCACTGAGGGCATTCATCTGTTCAGCGGAAATTATGAATAATAAAACTTGGTATCGATTTATTGCTTTCCCTAGTTTAGTTTGGTTTTTTACGTTTTTGCTGATTCCGATAGCGATGGTTATCGTAGTTAGTTTTTTAACCAGAGGAACTTACGGAAGTCTTGAATGGATTTTTCAAACCGGAAACTACTTTAATGCCTTTCAGGACGCCTACCTAGGAATTCTGCTAAAAAGTTTAATGATGGCTTTAGGCACTGCATTGTTTTGCACGACAGTAGGTTTTTTCATGGCCTGGTCCATTTCTACCTCGCCAAAAGCCACTCGCAATCTTTGGCTGTTCGCTTTGATGTTACCGTTTCTAACAAATTTAGTGATTCGTGTTTATGCCATTAAATTTGTTAGAAACGGTATGGACGGCCCTTTACAAACTTTACTAAGGTTACTTGGCCTACCCTTTAATCCTTATGCCTTCACTGCGAATCCGTATTTGGTTATGTACGGATTAATAACCAGTTATTTGCCCTTCGCCGTATTTCCAATGTATGCAGCTTTTGAAAAATTTGATTTTGATTTAGTGGAAGCGGCTCAAGACTTGGGAGCCACGACAAGAAAAGTTATCACTGGCATTTTAGTTCCCAATTTAAAACCAGCAATCTTTAGTTCATTCAGTTTAGTATTTGTTCCCTGTTTGGGAGAATATATCATCCCCGATTTATTAGGTGGAGCCAAACAGATGCTTTTGGGAAATTTAATTGTAGAACTTTTTCTTAAATCGCGTAACTGGCCGCTAGGAGCTTCCGTTTCTGTAGTTGTATTTGTAATTTTAGTTTTGTTTTTCATTCTGATCCATACAATGAAGGGACTTCGATATGCTCGATCGAAGTAGACCCAAAGCGCCTGCGTTTGCTCGTTGGTTGTTGATTGGAATGTTTGTTTTTCTGTTGTTACCACTGTCGATGATGATCCTTTCTAGTTTTATCCAGTTTTCAAGTGGTTCGATGATTGAAATAACTTTTCGCTATTGGAAGGAAGTTTTTGATGATGAACCGCTAAGAGACTCTTTACTCAATTCTTTGATGGTGGCTTTTTCAGCTAGTACCGTGTCCGTAGCCTTAGGAAGTTTGGCGGCTTTGGCCCTAGCTAAAACAAAGTTCTTCGGCCAATCATTTTTAAGGATGAGTTCCGTGCTTTCGCTAGTATTTCCTGAGATTGTTTTTGCGCTTTCATTGCTTTCTCTTTTTTTCGTATTAGGTATCCAATTAGGATTATGGACAGTTGTTATTGCCCATATAAGTTTTTCTTTACCCTACGTAATACTTACTGTCGGTGCTCGCGCTGCCAGTCTAGATAGATCTTTAGATGATGCTGCTGCTGACTTAGGGGCCTCAGATTATATTTTACTTCGCCGGATTCATCTGCCGCTTTTAAAACCCGCGATTATAAGTTCCTTTTTTATAGCATTTTTACTTAGCTTCGATGATTTTCTAATTACTTATTTCGTCAATGGCGTTGGTTACGACACCTTACCGATTAAACTTTACACGTCAATGAAAACAGGAATTACTCCGAAATTAAATGCACTAGCAACAATGATTTTTTTAACTACATCGATGATTTTATTCTTGTTATTTCGTAGTCCGTCTTTGAATAAAACATTAGAAGATTTAAATAAGAACGAGAATTTTTAAAGAAAAATAGTCGCAGTAATCGAAGTTTCATGCAACATGTAATAGTTATAGAGAACTCCCACCATTAAATTTTTCGTCGCGTGAAACTGAAATCCCCCGAACACGTCTTCTTTAACTTCGATGTAGTCCAGCATTTTGGTTTTAAAATTGTATGCGGCACGCGAGCTTTCTTCGCTTCTTTTAGAGGCCGTAATAATCATCTTTTTGACCATTAGACTAAGCGTTGTAATATGGACGGTCCACTTTTCATCGCTATCATCAAAAAAAAGTTGTAAAGTAGATTGATCTAAAAGCAGGGAACTTAAGGATAATCCCCAACTGTAAGTCTTTACGTTGTATTTGACGATTTGATCTGGCAGAAAATAAAAGTCAGGGTAATGGATAAGTGTTTCATCCTTATAACTGGCGGTAGAAAAATTAAAGGGACCAAAAGTAGCAGTCAAGCCAGCACCGGGTAAAGTTGATTTGGTCAGTTTATTGTACTTTCCCATTATCCCTAAATTCAAACTACCGCTTCGTAAACCATCTCCACCTTTTTTGATTAAATTTACTGCTGTAGCCAGGGTGACCTTACTACTCGCAAATTTATCGGCTGCGTATTTACGCTGGTACAAATCTTCATCAAGTTCTAGGCCTGGTGGACCAAAAAAAGTTTCTTCACTATTAGAAGGGGAAATGGCCGCTCCGACCCGGCCAGTGCCCTTGGCTAACGAAACATCCACTTCATTTCTATAAAGAATTCCTTCGAATCCAAATCCTTCGTCTGTAGGAACGGCTGAGGGATTAAGTTTAATTTGATTTCCATAGGAAGGATTACCATTTGTTGGTGTACCCGATCCAGCTACTCCGATACACCCTTGATATTTGTAACAATCCACTTCTGTATACGCGGATGCACATTCGAAGTAAAGCGAGGTAAAAATCAATGAAATGAAAATTTTTATAAATTTGGTATTCATCAAGTTCGTCTATTTAAGCGTGAATACCGAAAATTGAAAATAAAAAAAAGAAAAAACTTAGTTTTCTAAAATAATATCGATGCAGGAAATTTCAGTTTGACCATCTTCTGACAATACGGTGCCAGAAAGGCTATATCCGCCGTCATCTTGAACATTTAAACTAAATGTCAGCTTGTTCTTCTCTGAAATGATGTATACATCAAATTTTGGGTCGGTCTGCACCAGGTCTTTGTTATCATCTAGTAATGCCCAATTAGAAACGTTCTTGGCGATACGAGACTTAACAGCCGAGGCCGAATAAATCGCGTTTACATTCTCATTTTTTACATCGATCAAGTAGTGTTGAATGATAGTTTCATCAGAAGCGTTTGAATCTTTACAATGTAGATATTCATATTCGTTAGTTTCGCTTAGATTTAAATCAGCTATAGCAGTAAAGCCAATTAATGAAGTCAAAATCGAAACTAGATAACAGTATTTGTTTTTCATAAGGGTCCTTTTAACATAGACCCGTTAAAACCCATAATGTTAAAAAATGGGTTTGTATTTTTACCAACATTGATTAGTTTTTTGACATTATTGCCGAGCCGCCGTGACATTAGATAGAATATCTTCGCTCCCCTTCCCTGGGTCATTTCGGCAGATTCCATCTTGGAACCAAAGTTTGTTATTCTTTCAAAGAACCCGTGTGGGCAATGCAAGTGCCCACGGTTTTAGAGCGGAAAATTTGCGAAATACAGATTAATCATGCTATCAGTGTGGGCATGAACAATAACACCTTCCGACAACATTTAAGAGAAGAACTCGTAGGCCGATGCCAAAAGAATCCTCGATACTCGCAAAGGGCATTTGCTCGATTTTTATCGGTAGATCATTCCACTCTTGCTAAACTTCTTAACGGGAAACGTCCTTTAGGTAAAAAAACAGTATTACGACTTGGAACTAAATTGGGAATGTCACCTTCGGAAATTGAAAGTCACCTCTCCCATCAAACAACCGAAGCCACCGATTCGGAAAATTACCAGAAGATGGCTGATGACACTTTTCAAATCATCGCCGATTGGCAGCACTTCGCAATTTTAGAATTAATGCGCGTTCAGGGTTTTAACGGCGAATCCAAGTGGATAGGACGTCGATTAGGAATTTCGATATCAGAAGTCAATGAAGCTCTGGGTAGATTAGAACGAACTGAAATGATCAAAAAAAGTGGAAAAGAATGGTTTCTTGCCGAAGACCGCAAACTGACCAGTTTAAATCCTGGTACGACAACTTTGGCACATCGCCGATTGCAAAAGCAAATTTTAGAAAAGGCGATAACTGCCTTAGAGGAAACGGACATCGAATTTAGAAATCAAAGTTCGGTGACCATGGCCATAAGCACTTCTTTAATTCCTGAAGCCGTAAAACGCATCGCCACCTTTCGGCGAGACCTCGCCGGCTTTCTCTCACGTTCAAAAAAATGCGACGAAGTATATTTATTAAATGTATCTCTATTTCCTATCACTAACAAAAAAAGGAGTTCTTTATGAACACAAAATTATTTGCTACTCTTGCCTTCGTTACCGTTGCTTCCATTTCAAATGCCTACGCCCAAATTGAAAGTGGCGGATTAGTTGCCTCTAAGGAACTTTACAATTGTGTAGAAAAACAGCCGGCTAATCCGAAAAATCCAGTTGAAGTCAATTTAACCCAAATGTTAGGCGAGACTTTAATTCTTACCGTAGGAACAAATCTTAAAGATCCATCTTCGGAAGTTATAAGTTACAGCAATAATGTAGTACAAAATATTTCCGTACTTTGTTTCGTTGAATGCCACATCTACGATAACTATGACGATAATGTTAGTTTTGGTGTAACCGTAATAAATGACCTTATTGAAGGTTATTATTCAAACGGGCTGAATAGCATTAGCCTCAACTGCAAACGTGGTGATGATCCAACTAACTAAAAGGAAATCTGGACCTTGAGAATCTAACCTACTTTTTCTCCTTCCGTGTCTTAGCGGAGA
>JAYSSX010000199.1:0-1892 GCA_043720315.1 Pseudobdellovibrionaceae bacterium
CCATAAAAGAGAGATAATAGCGCCACGGCGAAATTCTTTGTGAATGCACGCCCGACCTAACTCGATAAAAGGCCCTTGAAGCAGAAATAGTTTTCGCAGGTCAAATTCTAAGGCCGTATAGGAGTTTTCAGGTTTTGAAATGACACTGAGGCGGTAGGTGCCGATCAGCTGTTTCGTTTCTTTACTAATGATGATGAGATGGTCAAAATGGGCATCAAACCGATCATAATCTAACCCGATAGATGTGACTCCTTGGAATTCTTGGAAAAACACTTCATGCCTCAGTTTAAAAGCGGCTCTCAGTTCTAGGTAGGTATCTGCCGTTTTCAGAATATACGAAGAAGTTTCGATAAATATATTTTGTTTTGTCTGGAACTTGTGGACTTTATTTAGTCGCAACTTGGTATTTTCGGTAAAGTCTTTTGCCCATGCTAACATAAAAACCCCCTGTTTTATATATTGTAGGAGATCGGTAGTGGTAACGTGGTTAGAGTTGTGTCAGGAACCCAACAAGAGATTGTTTGTATGGAAACTTTATGTAAAAAGGAGGTATGAATAAATACATCTCTCTATTACTTTTGGCTGGGATACTATTTTTTAACATAGGTTACGCAACTTCAAACGAAAAACCGCATGAAACACCGACGGAAAAGATAGAATCCGTTACTTTAGATTTTAATCAGGAAGTTGGGCAAAGTAGTGCCGGTCAGAAATTTTATCTTGGCGGATTATCCGGACTTTTTTTTCGGCCCGGAGCTTCGGCAAAAAACCACGAGTTATGGACATTGACGGATCGTGGTCCCAATGGAGGCGAAATCCCTGCCTTAATAGGAGTGGGAAGAAATGCACGATCTTTTCTAATTCCAAAATTTAATCCAAAGCTGGTGAAATTTAATTTAGATGCTAGCACTTTTAAGCCTAAATTAGTTTCAGTGAAAGATTTTAAGAATAAATTAGGTAAAGGCATGACAGGTCTGCCGATCTTGGCACAAACCAAATCCAATAGAAGTATTACTGAATCTTCGGCAGACAATTATGGGAATAAGGTCGCATCGGATTTGGATGGGATGGATAGTGAAGCTGTTTGTCTTGATAAAAATGGTAACTTTTGGGTCGGTGAAGAGTATGGGCCGGACATCTTAAAATTTGACTCCAACGCAAAACTATTAAATCGCATGAAGCCGGGTAATCAATTGCCAGCCTATCTGGCGAAAAGAAAAATGAATCATGGCTTCGAGGGAATTGCGTGTTCGGATACAAAAGTCTTTGCGATTTTACAAAGCCCCATAAAAGTTGATTCCTCGGCTAAAACTCCATTCGTACCGTTAGTAGAAATTGACCTATTAACCGAGCACGTATCTGCGGTTTACGAATATATTTTCGATAGTGAAAAATCCGATAAAATTGGCGATATGACCGTCTTACCAGATGGCAAGTTACTAATCATTGAACAAAACGGCAAGGCGGGTAAAGATAGCCAAAGAAAAGTCTTCAAAGTTTCACTATCAAAGGACAAGGTGATGAAAGAACTCGTCATAGATTTATCAAATACTGAATTCAATCAAAGTGAAAAAATTGAAGGGATAGTGGCCATTGACAATCTAACGCTACTATTGATCTCAGATAACGACTTTGGAATGTCTGGCGATGTAGACCTGCAAACGGGCATGGCTACAGTAGTTCCAGATAAGAGAAGTCTAATTTATAGGGTTCATTTGACCAAGAAGCTTTGGTAAGTGCTTACCGGCCCGGAATATTTCGTCAAAAAGTTCGACATAGAAAAATTATCTATACATTTTATAACAGGTGATAATTTCAGTTAAGAAGTTATATTGGGTTCATGATTACTCTTGGAATTCTGGCTCTTACCTTAAAATTTCGCACCCAGTTGC
>JAYSSX010000200.1:0-2833 GCA_043720315.1 Pseudobdellovibrionaceae bacterium
TTTTCTAAATTTTCAAAGTGGTCCTTAGGAAGGAATTCGGTAAAGTGAGTCCAGGGCTTTTCTTTTAAGGACTGAACAAAAGGCACATAATCTTGAATTGAATTTTGATTCCAAAATCGAGTGCCCCAGCCCGGCTGATTAATATAGGAATGGGCACTTAAGCCTACACCCCAATAATTAGCGTCATCCCAGTAAAGTCGATTGTGTTTAGATTCAAAGCCTTTTTTGCTATAATTTGAAATTTCGTATCTATGGTAACTAAGGCCGACTAGGTGCTCGTGAATCAACTGGAACATTTTAATTTGTTCTTCATCAAGAGGTCGATTTTTATTCAAAAAATGGTCTTCTTTAAGTGTCAGGCAATAGGGGCTAATGTGGGCCGGTTGAAACTCAGCAATCATCTTTAAATCGTGTTCCAAGTCGACAAGGGTTTGATTCGGTAAGGCAAATAAGACATCGAAAGAATAATTAATGTTGTAGGATTTTAAAAATTCCAACGTCTCAATGGTTTGTTTTGAATTGTGTTCCCTACCCAGTTTTTTTAGTTGCGTGTCATTAAACGTTTGCGCCCCTACACTGAAGCGATTAATCCCGGCAGAAAAATAGTCTTTCATTTTCTCTTTGTTTAAAGTGGCCGGATTGATTTCAAGAGTCATTTCAGTTTGTGGACTAGTTTTAAATCCTAGCTTTGCAAATAGCTCGACCAGGGATAAAATAAGTTTCGAAGGAATCAGGCTTGGGGTGCCACCACCAAAGTAAATGGTATCTAGATGTTTTGTGGGAACTAAGTGGGCTTTAGAAATGATTTCTCGTTTAAGAACCTCGATGTATTCTTCGGGTGGCAGAATTTTATTTTGCTCGTAAGTAGCAAAATCACAATAACCACATCTTTGAATACAATAAGGAATATGAACGTAAACACCAAACATAAGAGAAAACTAAATGAAGATTAAAAAATTACAATTAAAAAATGGTTTAAAAGTTATCTTAAATCACAGCACAAAGGCTCCTGTAGTGAATATGCAGACTTGGGTAAGAACCGGAAGTGCTGACGAAAGGAAAACAGAAGAGGGGATCAGTCATTTCATCGAACATCTCGTTTTTAAGGGTAGCCAGCATTTTAAGGTGGGTGAAATCGCCAAAGTCATTGAATCTTCAGGTGGGGAGCTAAACGCTTACACTTCTTTTGACGAAACCGTTTTTTACATCACTATTTCAAAAGAATTCATGGAAACTGGCTTTAATGCTCTCAGCCAGATGATGGGATTCCCCACTTTTGAAAAAGCCGAAGTCGATAATGAACGCGAAGTCGTCATCGAAGAAATCCGTCGTGGCAAAGACAGCCTTTCACGCCGCGCCAGCCAGCTGATGTTTTCAACAGCTTTTAAAAAGCACCCTTACGGAATTCCTGTGATTGGGTTTGAAAAAAATATCAAAGAAATGTCGGTTCAAAAAATTAAAAAATTCTATCAAGATCGTTATTCACCAAAAAATATGTTTCTTGTTGTCAGCGGTGACTTTGACCAAAAAACCATCAAAAAGCGGATTGAAAAGTTCTTTTTGCCATTTAAAAGCACAAAGGTTCGTAAAACGACACGCAAAAAAGAGCCGGTACAAACAGGATTTCGAGTCAGCGTTGAAAAGGCCGATTTTGAAAAGACCATTTGTTATATCGCCTGGAAAATTCCCAGCATCAAAAGCAAAGACATTCCTGCACTAGATATATTTTCACAAATATTAGGTTCGGGAGAAAGTTCGCGCCTATTCCAAAATATGCGAATTAAAAAGTCGGTCGTATTTTCTATAGGCTCGGGATTGATGACTACGAAAGACGAAGGTTTATTCTATATTCAAATGAGTTTGAAGCCAGAAAATATGCGAGAAGCCTTAGAAGATATTTCTAAAACATTAGATGAAGTTATGCGGGACGGTTTTACAGCCGAAGAAATTACCCGTACGGTCACTCGAATGCGTAGCGATGATTTGTTTTCTTTAGAAACGGTAGAAGGGCTTTCCAACAAGGTGGGACAGTTTGAATTCTACTTCAATAATCCTAACTATTTTGATGAGTATTTAAAGTTAGTTAACAAAACAGATTCGACAAAAATCTTAAAATCTGCGTATAAATTTTTGAATCCTAAAACGCTAACAACTGTTTGTTTAACAAAAGAAAAAGATAAAGAGATCAACCAGCTTCTGACAAATTTTTCAAAAAACTTCAAGTTAAAGGCTATGCCGAAGTTAAAAGTATTAAAACCAAAGATAGGAAAAAACTGGAACATTAAAACACAGGCCACCCACAACCCTATCGAAATGATCAAACTGGATAACGGAGTTACTTTGTATCTCAAAGAAACGACCGATACGAATTTGATATCTGTTAAAAGTGCTTTTTTAGGCGGATTACGTTTTGAACCCGAAAATAAAAGTGGAAGTAGTGAACTTCTTTCTAGAACTTGGCTAAGTGGAACAAAATCAAGAAGCGAAAACGATATAATTTCTTTAGTTGAAAATAATGCGGCTTCTTTTAATACAGTTTCCGGAAGAAATACGACTGGCCTTTCTTTCGAATGTTTAAGACAATTTGAAGATAACCTCGTGGATCTATATGTCGATTGCTTGATGAATCCTACTTTTGAAACCAGCATTGTTGAACGCGAAAAGGCAGTTCAGTTAGAACAAATTAAACAAAAAAATGATCAACCTACTCAAATCGCGATTTTAGCATTTCAGCAAATGTTGTTTGGAAAACATCCCTATTCAAAAGATGGATTGGGAACAGCGGAACAGTTGTCTCTGATTGGACATAAAGATTTGATGGATATCTGGGCTA
>JAYSSX010000201.1:0-3841 GCA_043720315.1 Pseudobdellovibrionaceae bacterium
ACCGAGATTGGAGCTTGCTGTATTTTTAAATTGGCCTCAGTTAACAAATCAGATTTGGTTTCTTTTGAAAATAAACCAATCGATAAGGGAATGTGGAAAGGTGGATTTTTATTTTGGCTGAGGCTGACTTCGTAGGTTTTGGTTTTGGGATCAAATTTTTCCTCAATGGTTACATTGGGAGTGCCGGCAACGCCGTACCACTGTTTAAACTGGGTCCAATCCTGATTATTAGCATCACTAATAGACTTTGCAAAGTCTTCTATGATAACCGCTTGTCCATCATGTCGTTCGAAATAAAGGTCCATCCCTTTGGAAAAGGCCGGGCGACCAACCATCGTTTGCATCATTCGAATTACTTCAGCCCCTTTTTCGTAAATAGTAGATGTAAAAAAGTTGTCGACAGCAAAACAAGATTCGGGTCGGATCGGATGGGCATTTGGACCCGCATCTTCTGCAAACTGCGAATTTCTAAGATCGTTAACACTTTCAATACGCACAATAGATCGATCGTAATGATCCATCGAGTACTCTTGGTCGCGAAATACTGTTAACCCTTCTTTAAGGCTAAGATGAAACCAGTCACGTAAGGTCACGCGATTGCCGGTCCAATTGTGGAAGTATTCGTGCGCAATTACAGAATCGATACTAAAATAGTCATAGTCTGTTGCTGTTTCTTGATCAGCATAAACTAATCTTGAATTGAATACATTCAAACCCTTATTTTCCATCGCCCCAGCATTGAAGTCATCTGTCGCCAAAATCATATAGGTCGATAAATCATATTCTCGACGGAATCTTTTTTCATCCCAGGCCATTGCACTTTTTAAGGACTTCATTGCAAACTGGCAAAAATGTTGGGTACCATGGGGCGAATATATTTCCAGCTGGACTATTTTTCCTGACATTGTTGTAAAGGTATCTTTGATCACACCTAAATCCCCAGCAACCAATGCAAATAAATAGCAAGGCTTTTTAAAGGGATCTTTCCATACAACTTGATGTCTGCCGTCGGATAAATCTTTTCGTAGCGTGCAATCACCATTCGAAAGCAAAATGGGGTATTGGGTTTTGTCGGCCTCAATAGTGACTGTATAGTTTGTCATTACGTCGGGTCGATCAAAAAAATAAGTTATTTTACGAAAGCCCTGAGCTTCACACTGAGTACATAAAATGGAACCTGAAGAGTAAAGCCCTTCCAGCGAAGTATTATTAAACGGGTCAATTTCGGTTACTATTTCTAATAAATAAGTTTTATCTTTTAGATTTGAAATGACCAATTCGTGATCTTCGTTAAAGCTATAATTAATTTCCGGCAAAAATTTAGAGTTAAGACTCACCTTTTTTAATTTAAGATCTTCACCGTTTAAGGCAGCGGAGTTTGCCTGCGAATTTAGTTTTTTAATCGTAAACTGGCTAGTAACCAGACAATAGTCCTTGAAAATCTGGAATTTTACGTTGAGGTCGCGAACTTCCCAGTCTGGAGTCTTGTAGTCTTTAAGAAAGTATTGTTTAGGTTTTTTGGTTTTCTCTATTTCATTTTGCATAATCAACCTCAGGATGAAATAATATTCAATATCAAGCTTTTTAGCACGTACATTGTTTCATAATAGGAATTTTAATGACCGTTAGATTAATTTCGTTAGTGATTAACACAAATCAAATTGCTCCTTTAGTTTCATTTTACAAGGCTATCGGAATTAACTTACAGCCTGCCAAAGTGAGTATTGGCAGTGAGTACTATAAGGCCATTTTTCCTTCTTTTGAGTTTGCTATTTACGGAGTTAAAAATAAAAGCGAAGTAAAGACACCTAACTTCCAGTTATCATTTCACGTTCAGCATTTAGATCAAATTCTTAAGAACTTAAAAAATATTGGCGGAGAATGTATTTTAGATCCCATCAATTCCGCTGAAGGTAAAAAAGCCATCGTTTTGGATCCCGATGGCCATTCGGTCGAATTGATCGAAGACGTTCGTTAGAACTGAAATGTTGTTTTATCGATCATTTGATTTCCAATTCCCATTAATGCGATATCTAACTGCCGTTTTTCCCAATCAATTAAAAATAAGCCAAAATTTTCCTTCACAGTTCTTTTTCCTACGCGAAACCGGTTGTCTTCATTCGTGATCGTGCTTGTACGATTGATGCCACTAGCAGTTATATCAATCAGTTCACTTTGACCTTTTCGGGGCACTTTTGAAATTTCTCCCGCATGGCGATCGCCACTTATAATCACTAAATTATTAATTTTATATTTGGATAAAAGCTTGGATAATTTTTCTTTCTCGGAAGGGAAATTGGCCCATTTTTCGAAGCCATTTTCGTCAGCGACGAATTGAACACTGGATACTAGAATTCGAAGGTCCGCTTTCTTCGCCAACTCAGCCTCTAGCCATTTCCATTGTGCGGCTCCTAAAATATTTTTACTTTTGTCTTTGGTCGCTTGATATTTGTCCAAACTATTTTTAGGCGCCACAGTCGGTTCAAGTTCGGAACGACTCCAGCGAGTATCTAGCAAAATAACCTGCACTTGCTTTTTCAAAGGACCCAATAGAAAACTGTGATAAATGCCTTCGTTCTTCGGATCGATCAAGGGGGCATCATTGGTGAAAAACTTGATAAAATTTTCGCGCGCTTCTAACTTGTCAGCGTTTGTAGCACCCCCATCATTATCACCAAAATCATGATCATCCCAGGTTGCAATGATGGGTGTGGTTTTGGCCAGCTCTTGAAACTCCGGAATTGCCGAAAGGGTATTATAGGCTTTACTAATTGGTCTATCGTTATCGCCTGAAGAATAAACATTGTCACCGGCACCAATGTACAAATCGGGTTTATAGGCGACAATTTCTTTAAATAGAGGTGTGGGTTTTTTCTGATCTGCGCAAGATCCAAAAGCAATAATGGAAACCAGCTTCGAAGTGTTTATAGGTTTTAGGGACTGGAAACTGTTTGGCGCGGGTTGCGATTCGAGGGTAGGTGTTGTCGTGGGCAGAGAAGGGACCGAGCCATTTTTACTAGCACAGCTAACCATCGCCAAAACGACAAAAGCCAAAAAAAACTTCAAAGAAAAAACACATTTCATGAGCATAGGACTATCTTTCGCTCAGTGGTTTGACTTGCCGTTGTGCTGAACCGATGTACTCGCTGAGCGGGCGGATGATACGGTTGCTAGCAGCTTGCTCCATAATATGCGCTGACCATCCTGTTGTACGGGCCATTACAAAAATAGGTGTGAAAAAATCAATTTCAAATCCCATCATGTAGTAAGCAGGGCCAGCAGGAAAATCTAGGTTCGGATAGATTTTTTTCTTATCGACCATCACTTTTTCTAAACTCTCATACATCTGCATCCATTTTTGATTGCCGGAAATATCTGCCATTTTTTGCGCGTACTTTTTCATAGTGGGAACGCGAGAATCACCCGATTTATAAACGCGATGACCAAATCCCATGACTTTACGTTTTGCAGTTAAGGCATCTAACATCCATTGCTCGGCCTTTGCTGGATCTGCAATTTCTAACATCATATGCATAACTTGTTCATTGGCTCCACCATGTAAAGGTCCTTTTAAAGCGCCAATACCAGCTACAGTTGCTGAATAGATATCACTTTCCGTCGAGGTCACTACGCGAGTTGTAAAAGTAGAAGCATTAAAACTATGTTCAGCGTAAAGCACTAAGGATACATCAAAGGCTTTAACCACATCTTTTGACGGAACTTTTCCAAAACTCATATGGAAGAAATTCTCTGACATACTTAAACTAGGATCTGGCGCGATAAAGTCTTGACCCTTTTTGAAACGAAAGTCAGCGGCTATCATCGTTGGAATTTTTGCCAG
>JAYSSX010000202.1:0-5625 GCA_043720315.1 Pseudobdellovibrionaceae bacterium
TATAAGAATCGACGAAGGTCTTGCCCGTCTGATCCTTTAAATTTACTTCACCCCGCAACTGATGCAGGTTTAAAGGTGCCGAGCTGGATGAAATACTAATTTTACCTTTGCTTAAATTCAGGTATGTTTCCTTCAACAGCTTTGTCGCCGTAATAGCCCCCTCTTTTTGATGCACTTCTAAAAACAAATGTGGCTTTAAAGTCAGCTCAATATTCAGCTTTTCCTTTTCAAACAAGTTCTGAGTGATTCTTAGTAGGCCTTCCTTTTTTTCGCTGCTAAATTTTTCCTGAAAAGATCCTTGCTGAAGAATAATCTGATTTTTGTCGCCGACTTTAATTTTTAAATCAGCATTGTTCAGGTTTAGAAGAATTTTATCGTTATCCACAAGTGTTGGATCCAATTCGAACGCGTAAAGTGATTGCTCACAAAACATTCCGCAAATAACCAATCCAATTAAAAATCCTTTTTTAAGTTGAATCCGCATTGATTTCACACATTTTCCTTTCAACACTGGGCCAATTATTGACAAACTCCAAATAAAATTGTCGTCTATGACCCATTAAATTAGCAAGTCTTTTTAAGGAGTCATTATGCTGGACAATCAAACCAACTCAGTCGTTATTCTATCTGCTGCCCGAACACCGGTCGGTCAATTTCAGGGAGCTATTTCGCAGGTCCCCGCTCCTAAATTGGGCGCGATAGCAATCACGGCTGCGCTACGAAAATCGCAATTGAAGGCCTCAGACATCCAAGAATGTATTATGGGAGAGGTTCTTACCGCAGGCGTTGGTCAGGCCCCAGCAAGACAAGCCGCTATATACGCAGGACTTGAAAACTCGACCGTTTGCATGACCATTAACAAAGTTTGCGGTTCGGGACTTAAAGCAGTTATGTTGGCCGCAGACTCCATCCGTTTGGGCAACACTCAGTTCGCCGTTGCCGGCGGAATGGAAAACATGACTCTATCTCCGCACTTAATGGAAAATGCTCGTGCGGGTTATCGAATGGGATCCGTGCAACTGCAAGATTCTGTAATTAAAGACGGCCTTTGGGATCCGTATAACAATTGGCACATGGGTACAGCATCAGAACTTTGCGCTAAGGAGTACAATTTTACTCGGCAACAACAAGACGAGTTCGCCATCAACTCCTACAAAAAAGCCCAAGACGCTTGGAACAATCAAATGTTTAACGAAGAAATTGCTCCGGTAGAAATCACCGACAAAAAAGGTACCACTAAAATTGAAAAAGATGAAGAGCCTTTTCAAGCTAAATTTGATAAGATGCCGACTTTACGTCCAGCGTTTGACAAAGAAGGAACCGTTACTGCCGCCAACGCCAGCAAAATTAATGATGGTGCTGCCGCATTGATTTTGGCTAATGAAAGCGAAGCCAAAAAAAGAAACCTAAAACCCCTAGCTAGAATCGTTGCACAGGCTACATTTGCGCAGGATCCGAAATGGTTTACGACAGCTCCAGTGGGTGCGATTAAAAAAGTCTTAGCCAATGCTAAACTGAATACTTCAGACATTGATTTATGGGAAATCAACGAAGCTTTTAGCAATGTCACTATGGCAGCAATGAAGGACTTAGAGATTCCAGCAGAACGAGTTAACATAAACGGTGGCGCCGTCGCTATCGGTCATCCTATCGGAGCAAGCGGAGCAAGAATATTAACAACGCTGGTCCATTCTTTAAAAACAAAAAATAAAAAGTACGGCCTAGCTACTTTATGCATCGGTGGCGGCGAAGCCGTGGCGATGATTATTGAAAGAGTATAAAATGGGTAAAGTATTTACAGACGCTAAATCGGCACTTGAGGGAATTAAAGACGGAATGACCATAGTCCTTGGTGGATTTGGTCTTTGTGGAATTCCTGAAAACTCCATAATGGCACTAAGAGAATCAGGGGTTAAAAATTTAACCTGTGTTTCTAACAATGCTGGCGTCGACGATTTTGGATTAGGTCTTTTATTGCACACCAGACAAATTAAAAAAATGATTTCAAGTTACGTGGGCGAAAACGCCACTTTCGAAAAGCAATTTATGAGTGGCGAATTGGAAGTTGAACTATGCCCACAAGGAACTTTGGCCGAAAGAATTCGCGCTGGAGGTGCTGGAATCGCCGGATTTTACACTCCAACAGGAGTAGGAACATTAGTTGCTGAGGGCAAAGAAATTAAAAAGTTTGACGGGCGGGATTATGTTTTGGAACGCGGTATCGTCGGCGACTTTGCTTTTGTCAAAGCCTGGAAAGGTGACAAATTTGGAAATCTCATTTTTCGTAAGACCGCCAGAAATTTTAATCCGATGGCAGCAACAGCGGGAAAAATTACCGTTGCCGAAGTTGAAGAGCTGGTCGAGGTCGGAACTCTAGAACCGGATCAAATTCATACTCCCGGCGTTTTCGTCAATCGAATCTTTCAGGGCAAAGATTACCAGAAGCGCATTGAACAAAAAACCTTCAGACAGAATTAGGACTTCGTATGCCATTAACAAGAGATCAAATTGCACAGAGAATTGCTCAAGAAGTAAAATCTGATTACGTCGTTAATTTAGGAATTGGTATACCTACTCTGGTAGCCAACTACATTCCCGAATCAATGAATGTCATGTTTCAAAGCGAAAATGGACTTCTTGGTATGGGTCGGTTTCCTTTAGAAAAAGATATGGATCCTGACTTAATTAACGCAGGCAAACAGACTGTTACCGCAGTTAAAGGAGCTAGTTTCTTTTCTTCGGCGGATAGCTTTGCGATGATCCGCGGTGGACACGTCGATTTGACAATCCTTGGTGCTATGCAAGTCGACGAAGAAGGTAATATTGCAAACTGGATGATCCCGGGAAAAATGGTCAAGGGAATGGGTGGCGCCATGGATCTGGTTGCCGGTGCGCGCAGAGTGATCGTGGCGATGCAACACGCTGACAAAGACGGCAATTCTAAACTGATGAAAAAGTGTGATTTACCATTCACTGGTCTTACTTGTATCAATAAAATTGTTTCCGATTACGGCGTCATTGATATAACTCCAGATGGTTTTTTATTGCGTGAATACGCCCCTGATCTAAGCGCAGAAAAAGTGGTCGCTGCAACCGCCGGCAGGATAAAAATTTCACCTGACGTAAAACCGATGAAGTTTTAATTTATAGTCATTTAGTATTACCGATCTTGGTCTTGGTTTAAAAAGCATAACAAGACATTATCTCGAGATCTCGTTATACTTTTTGATATGTCGGGAATGCGAAAAATTGAAAAAGATCATTATCTATTCCGCGAAGGCGATCCGCCGGATGCCATGTATGTTATTAAAAGTGGAAAATTTGCTGTCGTAAAATCAAAACAAAATTCTGAATTGGTTTTAGCCGAACTTGGACCTGGTGCAATGGTTGGCGAAATGGCTTTCTTCGATAACAAACCTCGTAGTGCCAGCGTTAAGGCCACTAAAGATGGCGAAGTAGTCGCACTTCCCTACAAAGCATTACATGCTCAGTTCACTACTTTCCCAGAGTGGTGTAAAGCCATCATGCGAACAGTTAACAACAACCTTCGGGATGCTAATCAAAGAATCAAACAACTTGAAAAATCGGAAAGCGAACAAGGCGAGTTATTTTCCCCGCATGTGATTACAAAATTAACTTCCATTCTTAATTTGGTTGGGCATCGATACGGGAAAATGAACGAAGAAGGTTTACAAATTCCGGGTGGAATTCTTAGAAATTACACCATCCAGGTTTTTCAAGAAGCCACTCACAAAATGCAGAAATTGATGAATGCATTGATGGAACTCAAATTGATGTCGGTAGAAGACACAGGCGACGGTAGGCAAAAAATTGTCATATTTAAACCAGAAATTCTATTTGCTTTTTCAGAATGGTACAATGAGTGGCTCTTTAAAAAAGAATCGGATCGATTCGTTTTAAAGGAGGAAGAACTGAAAATGGTAAACGGACTTATTCACTTCGCGAAGAAACTTCCAAAAAATGACAAGGGCCAAGTTAACGTTAACCTGACCGAACTTCAAAATGAATCGATGAAGGAATTGGGTTACCTAATCAAAGTTGACGATATTAATCCTTTAATTGAAAAAAAGATCACTGGCGAGAAAACCTTGCACAATGGGGCTATCTTAATTACAGTTCAGTTGGATGACTTGGAAAAGATTGCACCATTCTGGTCAATCATTTACGCTCTAAAAAAGGTAACCCGCTAATTTAATTCTTTAGACATCTCAGCGGCATATTCAGGTCATTCTTCAATTGATGACTCCCGCCTAAGGTGAAAACATAAACCGTATTCGTTTTAGTTCCATCCGTAATCGGCTGACCGTAAGTCATGACAACTTTGTCGCCTGTTTTTGCTAAGCCAAATTCAATCAACTGTCTTTCAACTTGAATGACTACATCTTCTAATGTTTTATAAGATTTGATCGAAAGGGTCTGAAGACCCCAAACTAACTCTAATCGATTCAAAGTATCAAATACATCTGTGACAGCAATGATTCGCGCTTTAGGGCGAAATCCCGAGATCATAATGGCTGTCTTGCCTGTGGTGGTTAAACAAACAATAACCTTAGCATCAAGCTTTAAAGCAGAAAGACTGGCACTTCCCGCAATGGCACCAGCAACACTAAGAAACTCTGACTCTAAATTAATTTTATAATACTTTTCCTGATTCGTTTCTACTTCAGTAATAATTTCGTGCATAGTGCGGATACAATCAAAAGGATACTTTCCACTGGCGCTTTCTGCCGATAACATTAAGGCATCAGATCCATCCAGAATAGCATTGGCTACATCCGTAATTTCGGCCCGAGTAGGTCGCGGATTTTCCACCATACTGTCTAGCATTTGAGTTGCTGTGATAACTGGTTTGTTCAACTGATTACATAGACGTATAATTTGTTTTTGAATTCCAGGCAAACGACTCTGCCCTACTTCAACCGCTAAATCCCCACGGGCAACCATAATGACGTCACTGAGTCGTGTGATCTCTTCTAAATTATCGATAGCTTCTTGCATTTCAATTTTCGCACAGATTTTAATTTCAGGACATTTTTTATCAATTAGATCGCGTAACTTGCGAATGTCTTTTCCGAAACGAACAAAACTCAGTGCAATGTAATCTACTTTATTGGCAAGTCCGAACTCCAAATCTTTTAAGTCCTTCTCAGTCAAGCACTCTACGGCCAACGTAACACCAGGAACATTCATCCCCTTGCGATCCTTCAGTTTTCCGCCATAAATAACTTTTGCTTTAACATCGTCACCGGAAACCGAAATCACTTTTAGCTCTAACAAACCGTCATCTAATAAGATTTTAGTATCTGGCTTTACCGATCCTGCCAATTCAGGAAAATCGCTGGGAATAAGATTGTCATCACCCATTACATTTTTCATTGTAATCGTAACTTCTTGCCCCTGAACGAGATTGATAAAACCGTTCTTAAATTTTCCAACGCGAATTTTTGGGCCCTGCAGATCTTGCAGAATACTAACTGGTGCCTTCAACTCTTCAGACAGCGAGCGTACCCAGCCAATCACCTTTAAATGATCTTCATGAGTACCGTGCGAAAAATTCAACCGGGCAACATTCATTCCAGCCCTTATGGCCTTTTCGAGAGCTTC
>JAYSSX010000203.1:0-4439 GCA_043720315.1 Pseudobdellovibrionaceae bacterium
TTGGTTTCAAAATCAGTGCGGTGGTCTTTGACCATTTGATAAGGATGCATAACGTAAGAACGTATTTGCGATCCCCACTCATTAGCTTTTTTGACCGAATTCATAACATCTTTTAAGCGATTACGCTCTTCTACTTCTTTTTCATACAAAGCTGCTTTTAACATCTTTAAGGCTTTTTCTCTATTTTGAATCTGACTGCGTTGATTTTGACAGGAAACAACTATTCCTGAAGGCAAATGGTACATACGAACAGCAGAATCCGTTTTATTGACGTGTTGTCCACCGGCTCCGCTGGAACGAAAAGTTTCTACTTTCAAATCTTCAGTGCGAACTTCAATTTTAATATCGTCGTCTACTTCGGCCCAAGCAAAAACCGAAGCAAAACTAGTATGTCTACGAGCATTTGAATCAAAAGGAGAAATACGAACCAGGCGGTGGACCCCCGACTCAGCCTTCAAATAGCCATAGGCATAAGGGCCTTCAATCAATAGGGTACAAGATTTAATTCCCGCACCTTCCCCGTCGGTCATTTCTAAAACTTCACAAGAAAAACCCTGTTGTTCGGCATATCTTGTATACATCCGAAGCAGCATCGACGCCCAGTCACACGCCTCAGTTCCGCCGGCACCTGAATTTATGGATAAATAAGTGCTATTCATGTCTAGCTCTTGATTCAGAACTCTTTTATTTTCCATTTCTTGAGCCACAGCCTGTAATGACACAATTTCATCCTTAGCTTCTATGAAACTGCCTTCGTCATCGGCTTCGATACTCATTTCAACTAAAACGGTCACGTCATCCACTCGCTGCTGGAATGATTTATATTCTTGCACCGTTTTTTCCAAGTAGGATTTTTCTTTATTTAACTTTTGCATTTCCTCCGGCTTAGTCCACAAATCAGGATTTTCGGAAGACATTGCAATTTCTTGAAGACGTCTTAATTTTTTATCAAGGTCAAAGATACCCCCTAATTTCCAAAGACTTTTCTTTTAGAAATTCAGTGGTTTTTTTTATTTCGTAAGTTTCTGCGGCAATGGACATAGGGCCTCTTATCTGGTCAGCTCAAACTGTAAAACACTTCATCCTGGATTTGAAACATTATTTTGGCCCGCTTCTTGTGTTTGGCTGCGGTTCCTTCGTGATCGTAGCCCAAAAGATGTAACACTCCATGTAATAATAGGTAATTCAGCTCCATTTGAAAGGAGTGTTTATTGTCTTTTGCTTGGCTTTGCAGCACAGCCGGACACAATGCCAACTCACCCAGCACATCACCTTCGGGATCGGAAAAACTCAAAATATCGGTCGCATAGTCTTTGCCACGAAACTGTAAATTGATTTTTTTTGCTTTGCTACGGGACAAAAAGATAATGGTCAAATCACGATCCAAAAGTTCAGCGTTTTCTACGCCCCTTTTTTGTAAGGCCGACTTGATCTTGTTGTAGGCCAACTCCGTCGCCTTTTTATTCAAAGACTTTTTAAACGTCTTTTCCGATTCATTGATCCAAAAAAATGGCGGCTTCAATTTTGGTTTTTTAGCTTTGACGGGATGATGTTTCTTTTGCACTTTAAGAGTATTTTGCTAAGATGTCTTTTATGTCAACCTCAGAGTACTTTCCGCTACGCTTAAACCCGGGTCAGGATTTAAAAAAAGAAATCCTGGGGTATTGCATTTCCAAAGGCATTAAAGCCGGTGCTATTGTCTCAGCCGTAGGTTCGCTATCAGTCACGCGATTACGCCTGGCGACTGCGGTTAGCATTGAAGAATTTGCCGGACCCTTTGAAATTTTAAGCCTTTCAGGAACCCTTTCCTTAACCGGGGTGCATCTGCATATCTCATTGGCCGATAAAAACGGCGCTTGTATCGGCGGACACCTAGTTGAAGGCTGTGTTGTTTACACAACCGTCGAACTGATTGTTTTGTCATTGGCAAAGTACGAATTTAAAAGAAGTCATAATGCACAGACTGGGTATAACGAGTTAGAAATTACAATCTCAAAATAAAACACCAATTTTGCATAAATTGAAAACGTTCTGATCAATCCCTTTAACATAACGATAAATTTACCAAATAAATAAGAAAATCCTCAGACCAAAGTTTGTCCGACCGATAAGTCTAATAAGTAAATTAAGAACGCGAAGTTAAAAAGGGAGATCCGATGAAACTTATTAAAGTATTAATGTCATTATTTGTGATGTTTTCTTTGGTGTTTTTTACCAGCATTACCGAAGCAAAACCACATAAAAATGCAAAAAAACATGAAAAAACAATAAAAAAGAAATCGACAACAGAAAAGAAAAATAAAAAATCCAGCAAATCAGCAAAACACGACTCAAAAAAATCTAAGTCGAATAAGACGGCTAAATCAGACAAAAAGTCTAAAAAAACGGTAGCCAAAAACGGTCGGACTGGAAAGCAAAAAGCAGCTGAATATTTGAAAAAATCAAAACGTGGTGTTGCAAGCGAACATTAGTTATTCTCTGTGCAAATTGGATCAAAAAAAAGGAGCTTTCGCTCCTTTTTTTATTCGATAATAGTGCTGTTACTATTTACAGTTGGTAAAACGTAAGAAATCAGTTCATTAAAAAGATCTATCATCTCTACACTGGCATCATCTCTAGCTTGATAAACTTCCAGAGCCCTTCTCAATTTAGGTTCGGCAAAGCGACCTAATGATTCAGGATCAAATAGGTAGCCTTGTCTGGTGACCATATTAATGATTTCGCTTTCTTCCACATCCAAAAGAATTTCAATGCGGCCAACAAAGGCACGATTTAATTCTGAAGGTTGCGGCGATACCTGCATTGGCAAAATCGATTCCACTTCATTCCTAGGTAAAATATAAAGCATTCTTAAACCCGGTACTTTGAAGTAACCATTCTCCCAAGTCGCAATCATCGCCAGCGCTTCATCAGCAAAAAGTCCCGTAACGGTTAAATCATGCGCTAACATCGCCTTTAATGCATCGATACGAAATACCTTCCCATGGCCCGACATAATTTCGGCTATACGAGAGGAATTGATTCGCGCAGTATTTCCTGCGCTTAAGCCATGCACTGGCACTCCAAAAACTTCGCCAGCGGCGGTGACATTCATTAAATAAGCCACTGGTATCGCTGTTCCACTTTTAGGAATTTCGATACTTAAGTTCCCGTCTTTCGAGGTCATTTGAAAGCGTGGATTAAACTGCCCTAAACCACGATAGAAAATAAATTTTTCATATTCGGGTTTATTCCCGTTAGCCACCTGAATGTAGTTGCTATCCACGTTTCGAGCGTATGAATAGATATTTCCCGCAGGAACTTGCGGGATATAAGAGGAATAGTCCGCCAAAGTTAATCTTGGCAGTACATGCAAATCAAACTGAACGGCACCATTTGCCAATACAGTTGCATTGGAATCTGGAGTCGATACTGTCGGTCCCGGGAAGGTTTGACTAATTACTCCCAATGGAAATTGAACATTTACCTTCACTGGCAGACTCAGGTTCGAGTCGTTATGAAAATAAAGAACCGGAGTTTCCATTTTCTGTGTGATCACATTCGATCTCAATACTCGGCAGTGAATATTTTTATCGCAAAAATCATCAGGCGGATAAGGAAAAACCACTGGAAGTGGCGGATTTACGGTAAAACTGCCGGTGACAACCTCTCCTAATCCGTGAATAAAATCCGGAAGTTTTTCATCCTCGTGATACATTCCATTCTGGGTTTTTCCATTCGAACCGATCACTGACGTGAAGGTGCCCCATTCATGCACCTTAAATTCTGCCCTCGCAGTTTGAGTTAATAATAGAACCAATAATATATTATTTATGTGCTTCATAGGCACTCCTTTCGTTGTGCCCAATTTTTAGCCTTTTTTTATTGATAAAAAAATTGAATAATTGTAAACAATTGTTAACTTTTAGTAATAGGGCCTAAATTATGAATTTAAAAAGACTAGAATATTTTTATACTCTCGCGCAGACTGGCAACATGGCTAAAGCCAGCGAACTTCTTTACATTAGTCCTCCTGCGCTTTCCAAAGCGATGAAACTTTTGGAAAGCGAACTTGAAGTTCGTTTGTGGATTCGCGACGGCCGAAAGATGATTTTGACAGATGCTGGTAAAAACCTATTCAAACGAACTCCACACCTAATAGAAGAAATTAAAATTATTAAAGACTCTCTCAATGAAAAGAACCATCCGGTCAAACCGACACGGATTGGAACGTTCGAAGTGTTTTCAACTTATTTCCTATCGTTTTTAGACAAACTAGAATGGAAAGCTCAACCGCTGGAACTGCAGGAATTGTTACCGGGAGAAGTGGAAAGATACGTAGCCAACGGAGAGATCGATTTAGGAATTACCTATATGCCCATCCCCGATCCGCAGTTAGATTTTCTCAAAATAACTTCCATTGAGATGGGTGTTTTCACCAAAGCCGATGCTTTCAAAGG
>JAYSSX010000204.1:0-1520 GCA_043720315.1 Pseudobdellovibrionaceae bacterium
TTAAATTTCATCATTTGATAGGTGAAGGGATTGGAAAAGAAGTTGTAGCTTGCATTCGAAATAAAATTTCCATTGCCGAAGGAATTCGCTTAAGCCAAATTGAAAACCCAGAAAGCGGCGATTTAAATTTAAAATTGAATCGTTTATTGGATACTTTTAAAAACAAACAGATGATTTTTTTGGAGGCTGGTCCTAAAGCCAAAGTGACGGCGTTGTTGGAGTCACTTCAGAAAGAAAAAAAGGATGGAGCCGGCTTACCAGTTTACCAAGTTGTAGCAATTGATAAAACGGCAAATGCCACGCAAGAGTTTTTATCAAATCTTTATTTGGCGAGTGCTCAGTGGGCTTTTGCTAGTTCTGGCGGAAGTGGACGCAAGTTAGACTTGCCCCATTACCAGTTTCAAAAAATCAGATGCTGGTTAGAGGATATTAATCCCATTTTTTTATCCAACAAAACTGTCGAGGCAAAGGCCGAAAATACGACTACGACTGTAAATTTCAAAGACCTTGACACGACGGAGGAGGTTAGCCGAATTTGGAAGGAAATTTTGGGAGTTGACGATGTTAAGCTTACTGATTCCTTTTTTAAATTAGGTGGAGATTCAATTAGTGGGCTGCAGGTATTTAACAGAATTAATGATTTATTTGAGGTCGATTTTGACATTTCTGAAATATTTGAACATGAAACATTAGGGGATCTGATCGATGCGGTGAATGCAAAACGTGCGGCAACTACCAAGCCTGGGCCGACTAAATCAGGTACCTTGGAAGGGTCCGCATATTTTTCGACTTCTCCACAGCAGCTTCAAATCTGGTTAGCCTCTCAATTTGTTGGTGGATCTGTGGCTTTCAATTTAACGCGTAGTTTTAAAATTGAAGGTAAAGTTTCTATTGAGAAATTGCAGGTCTCAGTGGCTAAGCTGATGCACCGACATCCCTCGTTGAGAGCGACTTTCCGCCTGATCGATGATATTTTAATGCAAAGTATTTTATCTGAGGATTTGCACGAAACGCCAGTCCAGACTGATCATTATGATAGGCCTCTCACTGAGGAGGCGTTGCTGGAAAAGGTTCGAACTTTCGCCTATAGTTCCTTTGATTTAGAAAGAGGACCATTGTTACGAGTACAGCTATTGCAAGATGGACCAAATAAGCAAGTTCTCACTTTAAGTACTCATCATATTGTTGCTGATGGCTGGTCATTAGATATCCTCATACGTGATTTGGACTTCCTGATTTCAGGCAAGTCTTTACCAGAAATGAAAATAAATTATAGGGAGATGTTTAATGAAACAAAAGAAGATGTTTCTCTAAATTTAAAATCATCTGAAGAATATTGGCAAAGACAGTTTTCAGAAATACCATCGTTGTTGGAAATTCCGGTCTTGGAGGAGCGGGGAGTAAGTACTTTTCAGGGATCCTATGTCGATTTCAAGGTTCCGGACTTATTAAGTAAAAAATTAGTTTCCTTCACTCGGGACCAAGGTGGAACGCATTTTACTAGTTTTATTTCTTTGTTT
>JAYSSX010000205.1:0-3463 GCA_043720315.1 Pseudobdellovibrionaceae bacterium
CACTGGTGGTTTTGTTGTTAAAAAGTAATCGTTTAAAAAAGTGGTTACATGCGAAATGAAAGTAGCATTAATTTTAATATTAATCTTATCTTGCTCCGCAGTTAAAGCCCAGAGTTCACCCATTCCTATAAAGAAAAATTAGATGAAGTAAGTCGATTTCTCGATTTTAACGATTCCTACTATTTGTCCAGTACTACTTATTTTTCGGGTGGAACTGAAAGGCATTGGCAGTACCCGAAAGAATTTATTGAAGACGAAAATCTTGGCCGTCGTCATCGCCCTTCCTCTGAAGTCAGGCATATCAAACGAACGGATAAGAAACTGGTTTACGATGCCATTTATAGTTTCGATCAGTATGGCCGAAGATATGCTGAAGTTCTAAATCCAAAAAAAAGAAATAAATTTTTAATTTTATTTGGCTGTTCTTATACCTACGGGAATGGATTAAATGACAATCAAACTTTGAATTACTTCCTGGCGAAAAAATTGCCCAATTTCTATCCATACAATTATGCGATAGGTGCAAGTGGTTCAAATACTATGTTGGCGTTAATCCAAGAAAATCAATTTCATAATCAAATCTCGCAAAAAGTCGGAATTTTTATTTATGTTTATATTAATGCTCATATTGATAGAGCCGCTGGTTTGTTGCCCAGTGTCCGTTGGAATAAATCGACGCCTAATTTTGATTATACCGATGATGGTCACTTTATAAGAAACGGAAGCCTCGAATCGGCGCATCCTCTAAGACTTCAGTTTTATAATTTCATAGATCGGTTGCTTACTTTTCTTGATCGTCGAAAAATTATTTTTCCTAAAGTTGGCACCAAAGAAATAGCGTACACTTGCCAACTGATTGCAGAATCGAAAACCGAATTCTTGAAACAGTACCCCGATGGCCAGTTTTATACCTATATTCATCCCCTCGGCAGAATGGAACCCAGAATAGAACATTGTTTACTTCAAAAAAACGTTCCTATCCTTCATTCTAAATCTTTGCCTGAAGGTTCTACTATCCTAGGAGATGGTCATCCCAACGAAAAAGCAAATAACTTGATTACAGATGAACTTAGTCAAATAATTCGAAATTTGTAGATCGTTAAAATGGACGTACTAAAGTCATTTTTGAAGCCATTTATAGTTTTGATCACCTTGGTTGAAGATATGCCGATTTTGAAAACGCTCTTTAGAAATCTGAACGACTTTAATACTTCTTTCGAAAATAAATTTTTCCGATGATTTCAGTGTATAAGAAAGCAAATACCAAAACTAAAACGGGAACTAATGCGTTCATAGTAGGAATGAGCACGTATGCGATAGCTACAAATAATAATGCAGTGGTCGTGACTTTGTGAACTAGTTCATAAGTTTTCAACTGGATCAGCTTTTCTCGTTCATCGGCAATCTGCTTTTCATCAAAGTATTCAAAAATGTAATAAATAATTACTGTTGCTAAGAGAATGAGTCTTAATAAGTTAAAATTTTCCAATTTATCCTCTTCTATGTTTTTTCTTAAGAACCTGGTTCGTCTTTTTCCAGATAGAAAATTTGTTCTATAGGAGTATTTAAAGCTTTGGCAATTTTTAGAGTGAGTTCAATAGAGGGAACAAACTTTGCCGTTTCAATAGATATGATGGTCTGACGTGAACACGATACTAGGTCAGCCAATTTCTGTTGGGTAAGATCTCCATTAGCTACCCGGGCTAATTTCAGTTTGTTCTTCAATTTCCAAGGTCCTGACATAGGCTCCCATATAACAGCAATTTAACGTATAATTAACTTTACTTTATGTAAAGTATACTTTACATTATGTCTAATATAGCATACTAAAAGAGAATCAAAAAGAAAAGGAGAATCTCTATGTTATCGAATCTTAAAACTAAATTTATGAAAGTTGCCCAAGACACCCGTTCTATTGCCTTCTATGTCTTTTTAGCCCTATTCATCCGCTGGGGGTTCGCCGAAGCTTATGTCATACCCAGCGAAAGCATGCAGCCGACTTTACAAGTGAATGACCGCATCCTAGTAAACAAATTGATTTACGGAGTCCGCATCCCTTTTTCAAAGGTTTGGCTGACTCACTTTAATGATGTTAATCGCGGCGACGTTATCGTATTTAAATACCCAAAGGATGAAAGCACCTATTATGTAAAAAGGGTCATTGGGTTGGCAGGAGACGAAGTTGAATCCGATGTAGAAGGTCGAATCTTCGTGAATGGGTCAGTCATTGATGAATCAAATTATGAGACGAAGCTAAATTCGTCGCACCCTTCAATGTTAAGAAACTTCGGACCATTAAAAGTGCCCGAGGGAAAACTTTTTGTAATGGGAGACAATCGTGACAATTCCAGCGACAGTCGATTTTGGGGATTTGTTCCTGAAGAAAATATTATCGGAAAAGCGTTATTGAAGTGGTATGGAGATGTTCACTGATGAAGATCCCCGTCCGCAATTATTTATTTACTGCGCATTTCCAATTACGAGCAGTTAACGCGCAGTTTGAAGCACCATTATGGCAACCCATGCGAACCGAAATGTTTCCGGCTATAGCAACGGCAATCCAAGTCACGGTTCCTGCGGTGGAACCGGGGTCTGCACTGGGAGAACAATTTACGAGATCAGCCGCATTCACATTTGTTGCTAGAATGTTAGAACAGACTACAAAACTGTTTGCAGCAATTGGTCCGGTACAAGTTAAGGTTGCCACTGAAAAATATTTTGGCGGAATCTCAGCCATCCATTGCGTGCCATTATAGTAAAGTTTTACAGCTGCAGAAGTCGGAAGATCTCCAGCTGCAACTGCGGCTCCTGTTAATGCCGAATAAATTGATTTCGCACCCAGGGCATCCACATTTAAAGTAGGCGTCGCTGCATTTGTCGCATTAAATACAGCATAAATAACTTGGCCTGTAGTCAATGCACTTAGTGCTGGAGAATTAGTTAAAGTATATACGGAGGTGGTACCTGCTGTAGTTGCAGAGAAAACGCTAGATACTTGTTTAGCTGTTCCCGTTATAGAAGTAATATCTGTATTAGCTCCGCTAGCTGCTGCACTCAGTGCGCTTCGAGCTGCCGCAGCCGTTGTTGCACCAGTACCACCGTTAGCTAAGGCCACTGTTCCCGTTACATTTGTAGCTGAAGTTGCTGTAGTCGCATTTCCAGTCAATGCAGCTGTAATAGTTCCTGCAGAAAAGTTGCCTGAAGAATCACGTTTCACAATCATACTTGCCACGTTTGTATTGGTGGCATCAGATATGTCTGACGAATTCAAAGTCACTGCCCCTGTTTTTCCAGCAACACTACTGACCGGAATTGAAGCTGGCGTTTGTGGTTCCCATACCGACGTTCCAGAATTCCAAGTTAAAACCTGTGTATCTGTCGGTGCTGTCGCCGAAATCGCACGACCTTTAATTTTATCTACACTTGCGGCAACTGCTGTTCCTGAAACATCACCGGCGATAGC
>JAYSSX010000206.1:0-2856 GCA_043720315.1 Pseudobdellovibrionaceae bacterium
TTAAATTCTTCAGGCTCACTGTCGGCCAAATTTTCATAAGGTGCATCAATGTGAATGCTATCTGTATCAGAATCGGTACCTTTTAAATAAGGATCTTCATTTTGAGAAACAATTTCGGCGACCACTTTTTTAGCCAGGGATTTTGCCAGATTCTTAGTTGTAGAAGTTTTGCCCTTAGGGGCCGTTGGCCTCTTTTTCGCCGATAATGATGTAGGGAGCTTTTTTTTTGCCATAGTTAATTCGTCACTGTTTTTTCGTTCGTCACAGCTAAGCTAAATATTTATCAAGTTTTTTCTGAATTGTCTCTTGAACTTTTCCTTTGAGCGGAGTCATTATAAACGGAATTTCGATAGTTATGTCCAATTTGGAACCAGTATTGGCCGCCGTTACTTTAAAATCAGCGCTAATAACGCTTCCCTTAACTTTTCCGCTCATTTCTTGGTCGTTTAACTGGCATTGGATGTTTGAATCAAAGCGTCGAATATCGGCATCGCTCTCAAAGAATTTCTTGATCATTGAAAAGACATCCCTAGAGCTTTTAGTGGTAGTGTGATTAAAGTTTAATTTGGGCATAAATTTCCTTCCCGTATTCCATTGTGGCCAAAAGTAGCGGCTTATTTATGGATTATATTAGTAGAACTTTTTTGACGCAATATACTTCCTGTGTCAGTATCAACGGAATATAAGCACCCCCTAATAAATTGGATAAATCTATGAACAAGTTTGTGTCAAAAGTTAAGAGAACTCACTATTGTGGGCAATTAAACGCTACTCATGTCGGTCAAAAGGTGATTCTGATGGGTTGGGTGGATACTCGCCGTGATCATGGCAGTTTGGTGTTTATTGATTTACGCGACCGTGAAGGCATCGTGCAGGTGGTTTTAGACCCTAAAAAAGACGGCACTACTTCGGCCAAAGAATTTCGCGGTGAATATGTGGTTGCGGTTGAAGGTATTGTCAAAGCCCGTCCTGACGGAATGAAAAATACAAAAATAAAAACCGGTGAAGTTGAAATTGAAGCTGTGCGCTCGGAAATTTTAAATGAAGCGGCGACACCACCTTTCCAGGTGAGTGATCCCAATGTTGGAGAAAATTTACGTTTGAAGTATCGTTATTTGGATTTGCGTTCTTCTCGTTTGCAAAACCATATGATCATCCGTCATAAAGTGGCTATGTTAGTTCGTCAATTTTTGTCAGATAATGGGTTTTTGGAAATCGAAACTCCGATTCTTTTTAAATCCACTCCTGAAGGTGCCCGTGACTATTTAGTTCCCTCTCGTGTAAATCCTGGAAATTTTTATGCACTTCCGCAGTCACCACAAATTTTAAAGCAATTGTTGATGGTATCAGGGTACGATCGCTATTTTCAAATTGCTCGTTGTTTCCGTGACGAGGATTTACGTGCAGATAGACAGCCTGAGTTTTCCCAGATCGACATGGAGATGTCTTTCATCGATGTCGAAGACATAATCGAGATTAATGAAAAAATGCTGAAGATGATTTGGAAAGAGATCAAAGGCATCGATGTGCCCGATTTACCAAGAATGAGTTACCAGCAAGCCATGGATAAGTATGGTTCTGATAAACCAGACACTCGATTCGGAATGGAAATTCAGGATTTATCGAAGTTGTTACCAAACAGCGGATTTAAAGTTTTTGACGATGCTTTATCACGGGGTGGAGTCGTCCGTGGAATTTGTGTTCCCGGTGGATCTAAGTTCACACGCGGCCAATTTGATAAGTTGACTGATATGTCTAAGAAAAGTGGAGCCAAAGGGTTAATTTGGCTAAAGCAAGAGGCGGACGGTTCTATCGCTTCGCCTATTTCAAAATTCTTTACGCCTGAAAAATTAAAAGAAATCTTTAAAACGTTGGGTTGCACAGCTAATGATTGTGGCCTTATTGTGGCAGATGATTTCGATCCGGCTTGTGCGGCCCTATCAACAATGCGTTTAAGTTTAGGTCGCGAATTAGGATTAATTGATTTTTCTAAGTATAACTTTTTGTGGGTTGTTGATTTTCCGTTGTTGGAGTATTCACCAGTGGATAAAAGATGGGTATCAAGACATCATCCGTTCACTTCGCCGGCAGATGAATTCTTTGATGATATGATCAAAAATAATGAAAAAGCCTATCCACATATGTTAGCGAAAGCTTACGATTTGGTTTGTAATGGTTACGAAATGGGTGGCGGTTCTATTCGTATCTATCGAAATGAAATCCAACAGGCTATTTTCCGTTTGCTTGGTTTCAGCGAAGAAGAAGCTAAACACAAATTTGGTTTTTTCTTAGAAGCTTTAAAATACGGAACGCCCCCTCATGGTGGAATTGCCTGGGGAATGGACCGTTTGGTAATGTTGTTAACACAAACGGAAGCTATTCGCGAAGTGATTGCCTTTCCTAAAACGGCACAGGCAAGTTGTTTGATGTCCGACTGTCCAAGTACAGTTAGTCGTGATCAATTAAATGAAGTGGGAATCAAATTAACGGCTTCTGCTGAAAAAGCTTTGGAAGATAAAAATCAAAGATAATTTTTTTGTTCATACCGGCGCTCCTGGTGCCGGTAAAGCCATACCTGTTAATGACCTTCGAAAGATTTGTCTTGTCTGTGTGCCCAACTAAAGTCTTGTTTGTTTTTATTTTCTCAAGTTGAAACGATTTTTGCCGATATTAGAAGTAACTCTCAACACACATGGAGGTGTGTATGGAAAAACTAAGTAGTATTTTGCCTTCGAATGCGCGGGTCAAAGCTGTCGATCTGAAAGATTCACATCCAGTTAGGCCAGGTGTACCGACCTTCGGTAGACCGGAAGGAAGAAATACAGTTGCAGACCGAGTCTCAATCTCAGGTTTATC
>JAYSSX010000207.1:0-5857 GCA_043720315.1 Pseudobdellovibrionaceae bacterium
GGCAAACAGTTGCACGGAATATTGCCGACGTTGCCGAGAATTGGTCCACGGGCACGGCTTATGATGGACAATTAAATCCTGGACATTCGGATCACGTGCCGAATAATTCTTTAGCGGCAAGCAAGGATGATACCCAGGCTTGTGAGGGTACGGGACAAACTTGTTCTGATACGGTTTGGGACAGCCAACGCCGCACCAATAAACTTTCAAACGGAAATGTAGTTTGGGATTTGGGTGGTAATGTTTACGAATGGGTAAAAGACGACAACAACACGCCAATGGGAGCCGACAATTGGAGTGCCAACTTCAGCACTTTAGATAATCGCGAGATTAAATTAGGCAACGATCAAATCTGTGCCGATCCTTCAGTCAGCCCGTACTGTGGTTTTGGATTTGGCTATGCCAATTACGGAGCCGGAGCTATCTTGCGCGGAGGTTACTTTCATGGAAATGACTATGCCGGAATTTTCGGTTCGTTTTTGAATTATGCAGCTAATACTCCTGATGCATTGACTGGGTTTCGTTGCGTTTATAATCAGCCTTAATTTTAAAGCATTCGCTCTAAATCCGCTCTGCTGAATCCTCGATTAATAGTGCAAAAATAAAAAGTCGCCTGCATTTAAAAGGATCTGGCGTTTAGATAGGCTTTCCTTGTGAAGCTTGCTGAATAAAAGGCTCTGTTGAAATAGCACGGTTGGATTGCGGCGAAAAAATCCGTCCCCGGAAAATGAATTTTGAAATTTTCATGATTTAATGGGGACGATTTTCAAAGTAGAAAAATTTGCTTCGTACTTTCTCAAAAAATAAAAATATCGTGGATGTTTTTGATAGGCGCTACTGATTCGAAAAAGACGCCCCAAAAGGTCAGGGCGTCGAGAATTTGAAATCAGTCAGTTCAGAAGTGTTTAATGGTCACGCCGTTTGAGCTTTCGAACGGTATAATGTCTTCGAACTCGCCCTAAGTTGAGCCAATTAAGCGATATTATGAAACTGCCGATAGGGGGAAGTGACTCTTTCTTATATTGCCGTATTTTTAATGACCTATTCGGTCTCTTTTGCAGAGGATTTTTGCAATATTAAAACAACCATTCGTGATTTGCAGAAAACTGCAAAACAAGTGATAAATAAGATAAAAACGGACCAACTATGCCAACGTCGAAAAAATTTACTAGAGACATCCGCAAAAAATGGAGATCTCCAACGAACTCTATCTCAAATTGCCGCAACCGATTCCACTGTGATCGCTATAGGAGAAATGCATGAAACTTATCTAGATCAAAAGCTCGCAGGTGTGGTAGAGAATCTCGCAAAACAGGACGTTCAAATAAACTGTCTTGTACTTGAGTATAATCCAAACACAGTGAAGCGTATCGAAGAATACTTAAGCAATTCATCCCAAACTTGCTTACCAGACGATGTTTCCAATCGCCTACCGATATTTTTAGCGGCCCGCAAACTCGGACTAAAGCTGGTTGCCGGAGAGGTCAGTACGACGAATAAGAACCTTGGCATATTTTTATCCCTGGGACCCGAATTTCTCAACAATCGAGATATAGGCATAGCAGGTGAAATTGAAAGAAAAACAAAGAGCGGAGAATGCAAAAAAAGTATTGCTATTTACGGCGCAGATCACATCACTGACGCTCCCTATCTAAGGACAGCAAGGAACAATTTTGTAAAATTGCTCCGATCACGCGGGGTATCTGTGACTTCAGTGCAAGCTGTCGTCACTGGACAAATTCATAACGAGAACGGAATTTTTAAGGATCGACGGTGGATTAACGAAGATTGTGAGAACTCAAACCCTTCGGCCATAACAAAAGATTTCGGATTCTTACCAAGAAATATCGATGCGGCGAGAGAGTCACGTGGTTCGTGGTCTGACGTCGAATTTGTCATAGGCTTCAGACACCAGACGTCTTACAAACCGACTAAACATTCTTGTGCCATAAAGTAATCGTTGTAGGCCCATCGTTGAATCGATAAGTTGATCGTTTTAATCAAATCGACCTAAATTCGATCTGGTAGATATCACAGAGAAGACTGGTTGTATGTCACAAAAGCTCTGGAAATTAATCAGATTCTTATCGCCCGTCTAAAAGACTCAGACCAGGCAACTAAATCGCCATTCAAACGATTCCTTGGTTGATCAAAATCTACGGTTCATCTAAAGTAATGTTACCTACATCTGCAGGATTGTTTAAATGAACAAAGTAGAAAAAGTATTATTCTATCCAGTAGCTAATATAGCGACCGTGCTAACCCTTCAGGCTTGGTCTTATCAACCTGTGCCTTTTGTAGCTATCTGCACCTTGGTCGTTCTTACTCCCTGGTTAAAACCCGTTTTGCCTGGACGATTTCAAGTTTTATCTAAAGTTGGACTTTGGCTTTCGGGAGTCGCTTTTATTGCCGGAAATATCTGGCTTTCAATTTGGAATTTTGGCTTACATTTTCGCGAACTAATGAGATGACATTAAATATGAGCGAGCAGCGTATAATTGATTTAGAGATTAAAATATCACACCAAGATCATCTTTTAGAAGAGCTTCACCAAGTTGTTTACGAACAACAAAAAACAATCGACTCTTTTCAAAAAAAGCTGACATCGCTAATTAAACGATTTGAAGATAGCGGTGTTGGTAGCGAAATTCGCAGTGGCAACGAAAAGCCACCCCATTACTAAATGCCTGCACTAAAATACTTGCCTGCCCGTGAAGCAAAGACTTGAGGAACAAAATGGCGCATATATTATACGAGCAAGGTAAAAAGATCGGAGAAGTGACCGATTGGAACTTAACAAAGTCACAGCCCGTGTATAAAGAAGTTTTAGGCAAAAAGGTTTTGCTTCCTGCTAAAAATGACTTGTGTACCTTTAACACGCCTAAACCTGTCAATCGCAAGGCACAGCTGACTATACTTGAAGATCAAAAATGGGAACTGGTCTTAGAAATTAAGTCTGTTAAAGTGATGGTGGTCACTGCCTATGTCACCGAACGTAACAAATTATAAAATGCAGTCCACCTTAAGCTAGAGCCCTTTATTGTAATGTTGAGCGTTTCAGGCCATTCGAACATTAGATAAAAACGAAAATATGGTCATAAAATACACTTGGGAAACAGTTCGAGAACTCGACACGGACTCATCTGGTAAACCAATGGAAATTTGCGCTGAATAATCAGACTGACGCCTTGCTGCCAAATAAAAAAGGCTCGCATTAGACGAGCCTTTTTTTTGTTAGTGTTAGTGCGGTTGAATTTTATTAAATAACTTTTATTCAGTCGGTAATAAAATTTGAACATTTTTTAAAATAAAATCGACACCGGCAGAGTTAGCCTCATTAATTAAGCTAGATGCGCCGGTCACTTTATATTGTAGTCGGCTTTCATTTTGAACTGCGAACTCAAAAGTTTGACAGCGACCTACCGAATAATCGGCAATCCTCATTTGTTCATAAATTTTAGATTTAACAGCCGAAGATGTCGCAGCATAATAAACATCTCGACATTGTTCATGCAGAACATGACTGACGCTCAATTTAATAATCTCTGGTGCTGGTATGCTCATAGTACATGGCTGATCTTTTTTGCAGTTTGATCGTTTATTTATTTTCAGCTGAATGAATTCCGAGTTAAAAGTCACATCAGCGCCACCATAATTACTGAATTTATCCGTAATTAATCCTAAGTTGACGGTGAAAGCATTCACTTTTAATTCTGAATACAGACTTTCTGTTTCCGGTTTTGAAGAAGCCGAAGCCCCTTGGCTAAAAGTTGCAAGAACAGCTAGTAACGAAAGCATTTTTAACATTTGTTTCATAGATCCCCCATTTGTAATGAGGTAACCGACAAGCAAAACAAAAGTTACGCGAAATTTAAAAAAATATTTCACGCTGTCTCATTTTGAGAAGATCGCTGGTATCTTTTGAATACACTCAAATGAGCAAAGTACTTCTAAATTTTTACTGTTATTAATACGCAGCAGCTTTGGCCAGGGGAAACGGATTTAAAATATCAGCCACCCATTGCAAACCTAGGGTCACTTCATTTTCTACAAATCCTGGGGTCGGATTGCGCCTTAATGAATCAAAAGGGAAAATAACAACATAGGTAGATGCTGTTGTCATAAAAACGCCCGGTGGGTAACCCCTTCGGCGTAAAACCCAATCCATAATTAAACGTGTTGTTCTTCCGTTGCCATCGGGGAATGGATGAATTGTGTTTAATCGTAAATATACTTGCGCTGCCAGTTGAACCGGATGAAGTTTACGTTCACTCATATTGAACCAGTACATAAAACGGCGTAACATGGGGTCAATGTTGGTTGCCTCAAGTGCTGCTTGAAACTGATCCTTTCCCTCTACTTTATAGGGAATTCCAACCTTAATCGTTCTTCTTTGTCCAGCCTGACTTCCATTAAAATAAAGTTTTTCACCGATAATTTTATTCAGCTTAAACATTCTCTCTATGGTCAGCGGAGTATCACTGGTTACCCAATCGTGGACTTGTCTATCTGCACTTCGCCAGTTGAATTCAGCTTGATCGACTTTTAGGTCACTAGTATTTTTACCTTGAATGGTTGACGAAGGACTCATTCTTTTAGTTTGAATTTCTTCAAATCTTGCAAGTTCAGTTTCCGATAATCCCTTATCCGCGTAAAAGTGTTCCCAGTTTTGGTCATGTAACTGACCCTCTAAACTTTGCCAAGCCCGCTCTAATAACACTTGTTCTTTGGGAGAAGGGAGCGTTTTTTCTAGTAATTCTTGAACTCGAGCCGCATCTTCTGAAAGTTTCTCAAATGCTGGCTTCGTACCGCTAACGAATTTAGGTAGATGAACTATTTGACAGCTATTCGAATTTTGCGCACTGGCCACCCCTGTCGTAAGCAGGAGAAGCGATAAAATCCAATAATAGAGGAATTTAATTTTGGGGCGCATATACTGGATTTGGTTAGCAAACGACAAGCCAGTCGCGAATGTCCGCTGAGACAAGTTTTAAGTCAGAACCATCCGTTTTTTATCCGTCATTGCGTATGTCACCGCTCGAAATAAATTATAAAATACTGGCTGCTGTTGGCGAAATTTGTACGCCAAATACATTGACATGTTGCTGTATAAAGTCAAAAAAAATCGACTAAAACTCCGACGGTGTAAAAGTATCAGAGTCTCAATTTGGGATGCAATAGTCCTTTCAAAACGGGGTGCCATTCATATCGGATTTATGGGCGATCCAACATTAAGGGACTACATGATAAAATCAGTTTCCCATTTAACCGTTGCGGTCAATGGTAATTCAGTGACTTTGGCTTGGACCGATTCAGAAAATTCCAAAGGCTACTATGTTTATTCTAGTTCCGAAAAACTGGGTACCTACAAATTGCTAAACACAAATCCAATTTCAGCTAAAGGAATTACATTTTCAAAATCGCTTGGAGATAAATTCTATATGGTGCGTTCAGTGAAAACCGCCGATACTTTCGGCGGTCAATTTAAAAATCTTTCCATGGGCAGTATTGTAGAACTACCATAAAAGTCGAAGTGTGTAAAAATCCTAAAGCGTTTGCAATGCCTTTAGTAGATCTTCAAAACCACTATAGTATAATCGGTCAGAGTTGTTTACTTTAGCTACGTTTAACGAGTAACGGATTCCTGCGTCAGTAATCTGGATAGTCATAGTCACTTCTGCAAATTTTTTCTTTTCAATGGCTAATCGATCCACTTCGTATTTTATTTTTCCCAACTCTTGGTCCAATTGCTTTTCCCATTTTACTAAAGTTTTTCCAGAGTCAAAACTAAGATCAAAACAACGATACGAGCACGAGCTTAATTCCATCAACCGATAACCTGTAGTGTTTGAAAAAC
>JAYSSX010000208.1:0-4152 GCA_043720315.1 Pseudobdellovibrionaceae bacterium
TCAATCTCGACCCACTTTAAATTTGGGTGAAGATTTAAACGGAAAGGCCGCATATCAAATCCTGCCGCCAAATTAATTACGACATCTATTTGTTCTTTCTGTAAAGTTTCGATAATTAGATTGTCGATCACTTTTGTCCTAGTATTGAAGATCCACTCATAATGTAGGCCAAAAGACAAATTTTTTAGAAATTGAAAACCCTTGGGCTCTGCAATTTCTGCAGAAAATGTATCAATAAACAGAGGATACTTTTCCCCCTGTTCAATACTTCGATATGCCGCCATCCAATAAGCTGTAGCCGAGACATTTTCCATTATTTAGAAAGGGAATCTTCATGGACAAGTTTAGCGATACTTTTTACAGTTGAAACATGCGAAATATTAAAATCTTTTCGAAACTGCATTCGGTATCTTTCGGCAAGATCGGCCATGATCTCCATTTTTTTGACTGTATCCACACCCAAGTCTGCCTCTAAATCTATCTCAGGTTCTACCATGTCAGCTGGATAACCAGTCATATTGCAAATAATTTGGATCACTTCCCTTTCGATAATGTCTAAGGAAAGGCCCTGTACAACTGATATCGGATGTACAGTACTGGGATCCTCCGATTTTGGAATTGGCGCTACTGGAGGTAGCGTCGAAATTTTTACTGATTCAAACGTCGCTGACCGGTCAGCCGCTGATTCGCCCACCCCAGAACTAAGGTTGTACGCCTTCATTAAAAATGAAAGCACAATTTCTGAATTATTAATTACAAATTTTCTGAAATGAGGATCTTGGGACAGGCTTTCAAACCTTGAGTTTTCAAAATAGGTTGCAGCCCCTGCCAATTTTGTTAATTCTTCTTTTGTCATAAAGAAATCTCCCTGATTGAATTTTTATTTCCGAACTGCTTATGAACAACACTTCCAAAATCCGCAATCAAAATTCCGCATTCATCAACTAACTGCGCTTGGAAAAAGATTCTATCCCTTTCCATTGCACCCTTTTTTAAAATTACAGTCGCGGTTTTAGGTATTGCCATATCCATATTAATCCAAACATGAGTCATAGCCTGAGGCAAGAAATGAAATGGCTGACCCAAATCACCCCATAAAAAGGCAGCCTGATTTAGAGTATCGAATACCAATCCCCAATGAACAGTGGACTTCATTTCTAAAGATAATACAGTCTTATCTTTGTCTTGATGGTAATTCTTAACCAGATGGAATAGCGGACCCAAATGGCCGTCAAAAACAGAATTCAAATTCTTGTAAAGTTCAGCACCTAACTTTTCACATAGTTCACTGCGGGCTACTTTTTTTGAATTCGACTTTTCTCGTAAAGACACCAATCCATAGGCATGGACTGTTGCCATTGCAAGTAAATCTCCATTTGAATTTTTTTTGTCGGATTGAATTCTGAACTTAAATTTCTGAGAACTTTCGCGATCCAGAATCAATTGAACTTTGCGTGCCTGTTGCGGGCGAAAATTACAAAGCTCAACAAATTCAATTTGATCAACGCTAATACTCTGGCCTTCATGCCAGGGACTATACTTTGTACTTTCCATCAACATTTCAATCCAAAAAACTCCTGGCACCGCTCTATTCTGCTTTACGATATGATCCTTAAGAAAACGCTCTTCACCGCTGAAAACCTTTTCAAACACCAAGTGATTTTCCAAAGCCACCGATACCCGATCAACCATACTCTCTGATTCTACTTTAAAGGTCGGCAATTCAGATAAAATTAATTTTTTAAATTTGTAGCTGAAATCATGAAATAAAAAATTTTCTTTTTTATGAGACACTATGACAGCCGAATTAGGCTGAGTACTTTTAAATATTTCTAAAAAAAGCGCACTCCCTTGCTCCGGTTCAATCAACTGAAAACCTTTTTCGATAAGTAAGGCCCTAACGCCAGCTTTCGAGGCCATTCCTACCTGATCCCAGGCCGGCCACAAAATATTCTTTACGATCGCAGCAGAAAAAATCTTGCTTAAAATCGAGGTGTAATACGAATAAAAACCATTGCCGGCTGCATACTCACTTTGACCTTCATTACCCACTTCCGATGCTATTGAAGAAAACAATACAATATTTTGCAAAGGCTGATCTCTAAGTTGATTGAAAAGATGTACCGTCGCTTCCGTTTTTAAGAAAAAGGTAGATCCTAAATAATCATCCGAATCTTTAAACAGTTTTGCCGTTTCTAACCCAGCCGAATGCACAACACTCGAAACCGGACCATGCTTCTTTAGAATGTCTGCAATTGTGAAACAGACGGAGTCCAAATTCAAAAGATCACATGGGTAATAAAATACCGTCGCATTCATTTTTTCAAGTTTGCTTAGGTTTTTTTCTATGGATTCGGCCTGTTGAATTGAATTCCAATCAGCCAAGTATTCCTTGGGCGTTAAACCCGGTTTCAGAGTTGCCAATTTAGAAATATAAGCAGTTTTAGAACCAACCGCCGCTTCCTGGATTTTTTGCGGCTTCGTTCTGCCAATAACTACAAATTCAGCCAAAGGATATTCTAAAACCAGCTTTTTAAGGCACTCAAAGCCTATCCCAGACGCGCCTCCAGTAAAAAGGATGGTCTCTTTTTTTGTTTTCAAACTGCTCTTTGGATGGAGTTTAAAGTCTACACTGTACCGCTTTGAAAAAAGTTGATGATTAAATAAAATACTGTCTTCAAATTTAGGATACTTTCCCTTTGCCAGTAAATCTAACGCCCCCCAAAGATCAAGCATTCGAAGTAAATCCAGCTGCCAAAAACTTTCAGAAACTTTTTCTTTGCGCAAAGTTTTATAAAAGGGTTTAGAAAGACTATTGGCTGCGGACTGCTTTACAATCGACAATCCAGAATTAATAGCCGAATCATCTAAACTAATATTAATGACATCTATGATCTGCCTTCTTTTAAGCATCTCCTTGATCATTCGTGTTTTTAATTTAAAATTTTTAAAAGTAGTTTCCACTGGCTCGGTTGTTTTACAACCGGTTAAATCAATTAAACTAATGCCGCCAGATTCAGCCTGTTTCATTATCAATTCGTGTTGGATTTGTTGAATAGGGATTTGGGGATATCGCATTGATAAATCTGCAATTAGCGACGTTTGTTCGTTATCAACCAAAAAATAACTCTGACTTTTTGAAGAATTCTCCCAAGCGTCTCGCCAATCCGACCTCTCGCCAACGCTGACCTGAGAAACAATGAGTTCATTAATCGTTGGCGTAGAGGTTTTCCAATTTCCTGATTTTTCCGTTTCGGTGGAAGAGTGTCCGGCAACAGAAGATTTTTTTGGCAACGCAAAAACTTGATAGCTGCTGTCTCCGGAGGGAATATTTTTGTAAGAAACATGAAAGTGATCAGCACGCTGATCAAAAAGAAATGAGACCGCTGAATTATATCTGTTTAACGTGTTACTAGTAGAAAATTGCGTGATTTTTTTTCTGGCGACATCATACTTGTCTGCCAATATTGACAAGCTATCTTGTGCTGACTGCATAGGTAACGTAGCTAATAGCTGCCCTAACCTTTCCAGCCTCAAAACCGAATCTTCTCTGGTTTTAAGACCGTCGTTAAACATCTGAAAATGATTGGTCGCAAAGGAAACCAACTTTTCTTCAACCTGAAAAACATCTTCTGACATCTCGATAAATAACGACTTGTTTTCTACTTTGCTTTGGATAATAAAAATCCACGCTCCCGAAACCGTATAGGACATCATTAACTTTTTGGCCTCTTCCAAGCTGTTCGCCGCCTCTAAAACCATTCTTACCAAAGCATAAACAAAAATACCGTTGGAAACCCGCCCTAAAGCAGTACCTGAACTGGCCGATATTGAAATTCCTTTCGCGTTTACGCCACAATACGGAAACGGACTGCCTAAAAGAAAAACCCCCGAAAAAGGAATTTTTCCAGGAGAATGAAATTCTAATACTTCACGTGGAAGCAATTCATTGTCGTCTTTTGTAACAAACGGAAAGTCATAGTTAGACCCATGGAACCCATTTTTTGAAAATCCAAAACAAAGTCCATATTGCGTCGTTACTGCCATCGTTAAACAATTCGCCCACAATACTAGTTCTGCTGGCACATCGGCCCCTTTTGCCAAACCAGCTAACTCTTCCTTGTATTCTTCTGGTAGCCACTTTTGAAAAAT
>JAYSSX010000209.1:0-1994 GCA_043720315.1 Pseudobdellovibrionaceae bacterium
TGGGGGCTCAGGATCGTTTGATTCTCTGCACTGAAGGCGTTTTGCAGGCGAAGAATAAACAGAAACAGAACTTTGGTTTTGAACAATTGACAGCAGTAATACAACGAGCCGCGCGAAATGGCGTGCACGAATTAAGAAATGATCTGATTTTTGGATTAGAGCAATTTACTGAGACCGCTGAACCGGAAAGAGATCAAACTGTTGTGGTCTGTGAGATCAAGGACAAAGTGTTAAAACTTGCTAAAAAATAAAGGCTCGGGCATTATTTTATTGTTAATGCTTGTGCATTACTTGAATTAAATAAGGGGATTCTATGGCTGAAGTACAGGTTTTTGAAGGAGCGCTAGATAAAGGATTGGAAGGGATTGTTGCTTGTTCAACTGCTGTTTCGTCGATTCAAGATAACACTTTGAACTACAGGGGTTATACAATTGAAGACCTGGCTGCTCACTCGACGTTCGAGGAAGTGATTTATTTATTATGGAATGACAAATTACCTAATAAAGAAGAACTAGGCGATTTTACAAAAAAATTGAATGCGGAAAATACTTTACATCCTGATTTCATAAAACTACTAAAAGGTGTTCCCACTCGTGGTGTTCATCCGATGGCTTGGCTACGAAGTGCTGTGTCGTTGATGGCTCATTGGGACAGTGACGCTCAAGATAATTCTCCTACGGCTAATCTTAATAAATCGATTCGTATGACAGCTAAGATGGGTACTGTTGTTTGTGCCTTCGAAGCTATCAGAAATGGAAAAGAGCCTATGGCTCCTAAGGCTGACAAGTCCATTGCATGGAATTTTATGTACATGCTTAAGGGTGGGCAAGAGCCCGAAGCCGACATCGTTAAAATAATGGATACTTGTTTAGTATTACACGCCGATCATGAATTAAATTGTTCTGCCTTTGCGACACGAGTAACCGCCTCTTCCTTATCGGACTTACATTCTGCTGTCGTTTCTGCAATTGGTGCCTTGAAAGGTCCCTTACATGGCGGAGCCAATGAACAAGTTATGTTGATGTTGTCTAAAATTGGAACTATGGAAAAAGCGAAGACATTCGTTGAAGACGCTTTAAATGCTAAAGAAAAGGTAATGGGAATTGGTCATCGTGTTTATAAAAACGGAGATCCTCGTGCTGCTATTTTACGAAAAATCAGTGAACAGTTAACTGCAAAAATTGGAAAACCTGAATTATATAAAATGTCGACTTTGATCGATGATACCATGCAAGAGAAAAAGGGGTTAATGCCCAATGTAGATTTTTATTCAGCGACCGTTTATTTTTCGATGGGAATTCCTATAGATATTTTTACTCCCATTTTTGCTGTCTCTCGCATAAGTGGATGGGTAGCCCATGCTATGGAACAATATGCGAATAATCGAATTTACCGTCCGCGCGGAAAATGGGTTGGAAAAAAAGGTCTCACTTGGAAGCCACTAAATCAAAGATAGTTCTGGCCGCAAAGTCTGATAGGGTGATGGTTGAAAAAGATTCTTATAATCAGTACAAACACCGTGGAGTTGGATGCTCTTGCTTCGGTAACGCAAAATTTACCAGAGCAGGAGTTATCCGTAGAAGTCACTGGCTCGTTTGGACAAGATCCGGCCTGGTGGGTGCAAAACCATCCTGACGTACTTATTATAACAATCCCTTCGGATCCGTTTTTTCAGAACTTCTTTTTGGCAAAATTAAAGAGAGATTTACCCAAAGACATCAATGTCATTGCGCTGTCTGATTCCATTTCCTCGGATCTTATGAAATTAGGTGATGCTTTTCAAAAGGTAAGAATCCTGAAGGCACCTACCGAACCTTTTTATCTTTATCGAACAATTATTGACCTGATGACAGAGTATAAAGAGGGTCAAGTGCAGATTCACCCTCGTTATTTGACCAATCAAAAAATTGAAATAAATTCGGAATCTAAAAGTGGCAAAATTACTGGTTTGATGAAAAACCTGTCTGCCGGTGGAGCTTATCTAGAATCTGTTA
>JAYSSX010000210.1:0-2995 GCA_043720315.1 Pseudobdellovibrionaceae bacterium
GTAGTTTTCAATTAATGTTTTAAAACCGCTGTAAACATATTTGATGCATCAAAAGGCTTTGAAGAGTTCTCGACTCCAAGTATTTGGCTGGATTCTTTGTGCACTTTTGCATTAACCTGTTTGCAGTGAGCTTTCGATTCAAATAGCATGAAAGCAACTAAGACAGTTTCTTTTTTTAGTTTTGCACAGGTAGGGAAAGCTTACTCCGTCGGGTGCTGCGATGTCGTCGGCTACTGGGTAACTATCTGGAATTAGTGGTGTACAGGTAGTGGCGTTGCTGCAGCTTTGCTAAAACGAAATGGAATCACCTTATTAAGTGCATTTGATGAATTATCGATCGTTACGTTTCTTAAAACGCATCTTATAGATTTTCAGTTTGAAGACTGCTTGAAGAATCTTAAAGAATTCTCTAAATTTAAACACCTCTTCTAAGTCGGGCTTGACGGCATAAGGGACCTCTTCTAAATTGCGCTCATGAATTTATTATTAGAAATTGAAAAATTTGATGCAAACTCGGGAATCGAAATCGCACACACGCCGCCATCCAGTTGGTGTGTAAATTCTGAATTTCTGAAATTAGATCATCAACTTCTTAAAAATCATTGGCAGTTTGTTGCCTCGATTGATCAGTTGAAACTGCCAGGATCCTATGTAGCTGGAGAATTTTGTGATGAACAATACGTAGTGACCCGAACCGATCAAGGGGAATTTAAGGCATTTTATAATGTTTGTCGCCATCACGCAGCCCAATTACTTCACGGTGAAGGTTGCACAAAAGAAATTGTTTGTCCTTACCATGCGTGGACTTATGGGTTAGATGGTCAGCTGAAAAAGGCCCCGCAAATGGCAGGAGTTAAAGACTTCAATCGTGAAAAGTTATCCTTGCAAGAGATCCCTGTAAAAGTTTGGAATAATTTCGTAGGATTGAATTTTTCTGGGAAGCAGCTGGAGTGGGATTCAGAGTTGCAAGAGTTTGATCGCTTGTTGCAACTGGCGAACACTGATCAGTTAAGTTTTCGCGGAAGGCGAATTTACGAAATCAATTGCAATTGGAAAGTATACATCGACAATTATCTTGATGGTGGCTATCACGTTGATCATCTTCACAAAGGATTGGCCGGACAGCTGGAAATGAAAAACTATCAAGTTCGCAATTTTAAAAATTGGACCCTTCAGTCGTGCGCAGCTGCGCAGACGCCGGCTGCTAGCGAAACCATAGATTTTAAAGAGCGCATCGGAACCGAAGCTCTTTATGCTTGGTTACATCCTAATTTTATGATTAATCGATATGGTCCAATTATGGACACAAACTGGATTGTGCCGGTAGGTCAGGATAAGTGTTTAACGATTTTTGACTATTATTTTTTGCCGACTACCAGCGATGACTTTGTTGCAGCTTCTATAAAAGCCAGCGAACAAGTGCAGATCGAAGATGTAGCTATTTGTGAATCTGTACAAAAAGGAATGCGCTCTTCCGGTTTTGTTGATGGTCGATATGCTCCCACTTTGGAAACCGGAGAGTATATTTTTCACTCTCTTCTTAAAAAAGAATATTTGCAGATTTTAAAGAACCAGTAGAGCTTTTTCGAAACTACTTTTTAATAAATCCAATTAAAACATTGGTGTGTTTATTTAACTCCAGACTCTCTTCGTGACTACCTCCTAAATCAGGATGAAAAATTCTCGCTAATTTTTTCATTGCTGCTCCGACGACTTCTTTGGTCAGAGTTTCCCGCAATTCAAATCCATTTTGCGAAAAAAATCCAAGGGCTTTTTCGACATCTTTTGAAAACGTAACTTCAGTAACAAAATCTTTTTTGTTTTTTTTGAACTTTTTAAGGCGCAGTTTTTGTTTTTGATACTGCTCTTTACGGTAGGTATTTTGCTTTTCCTTGAAGGCAGCCTGTTTTTCTTCCCAAGCTTGGGTTCGTTCTTGCGATTGCGATGTTACTGTTGGTTTACGCAAGTCTTTGACCGCAGCAGTTGCTTTTTCGATTTCGGTCTTAGAATCAAAAAAATCTGGATTTTTTTGTTCAGTAGCAAGAAGGCCAGCCCAAATGTGTTTACAAAACATACCCTTTTTTCCTGCTGGGCAACTGCAATCAGCGGAAATGAGATTACTAGCCATTGAGGGGGACTTTAGGGTCACCTTTAAAGGGGGGGGTGTTCGAATGTAAACCACTATTTCGGTATCTGATGGCTGTGCTATAGATACTTTACCCTGCGCCATAAGCGTATGGCCGCTTCGGCGAACTTCCGGTTTAAAAAAGTGTTCCCATTTTTCAATTAACATTGGGTCAACATACTATTATTTTCCTGAAATTGTTAAATTAATTATTGAGCTAATTTGGCCTCGGAAAAATAGCTAGACATCCGTTTTGCATACAGCAATGATTGTCCTATGGATGGCAAACTATTTACTCGATTTTCAAAGGCAGCAGCCAGTTATTCTGGGAAGCCAAAAACATTTGGCCTGGCTATATTTTTAATTTTACTTTGGTTAATCACCGGCCCAATGTTTGATTATAGTGATACATGGCAATTAATCATTAATACCAGCACCACCATTATTACTTTCCTGATGGTCTTCTTGATTCAAAACACCCAAAACCGAGACACTGGCGCTATCCAAATCAAATTGGATGAATTAATTAGAGCGACTCAAGGTGCACATAATGCCCTTTTAGATTTAGAAGAGCTGGAAGAGGAAGAGATTTGTCGTATCCGAGATAATTATGAAAAAATGGCTGTATCAGCGCGCGAAGATCTTAAAAACGGAAAAATAGACACTGAAATGCCAGATATTAAAATTTGAAGGTGACCTATGGAATTTTTTGAGGCTGTCAATCATCGAAGAAGTATTCGCAATTATTCGGACAAACCAGTTCCACCTGAAATTATAAATAAAGCGCTGGATACAGCATTGATTGCACCTAATTCTTCGAACGCACAGACTTGGCAATTTCATTGGGTGCGAACAGAACAAAATAAAAAA
>JAYSSX010000211.1:0-2788 GCA_043720315.1 Pseudobdellovibrionaceae bacterium
CAAAGCCACCTACACACGCTTTACGCCCAATGATTCCGAACAACGCTAGGATCCCTCGTCTTACCGCGGCTGCTGGCACGAAGTTAGCCGATCCTTTCTTGCATGGTACCTTCATTTTGTTAGTCCCATACGACAGAGCTTTACGACCCGAAGGCCTTCATCACTCACGCGGCGTCGCTGCGTCAGGGTTTCCCCCATTGCGCAATATTCCCTACTGCTGCCTCCCGTAGGAGTCTGGACCGTGTCTCAGTTCCAGTGTGACTGATCATCCTCTAAGACCAGTTAGAGATCGTCGCCTTGGTAGGCCATTACCCCACCAACTAGCTAATCTCGCATGGACTCATCTTCAAGCGAAAAACCTTTAACCCCTAGATCCGCAGATCCTGTGGTCTTATCCGGTATTAGCCAGTCTTTCGACTGGTTATCCCCAACTCGAAGGCAGATTATCCATGTATTCCTCACCCGTGCGCCACTGGTATTGCTACCCGTTTGACTTGCATGTATTAGGCACGCCGCCAGCGTTTGTTCTGAGCCAGAATCAAACTCTCCAGTTAAAAAAACTGTAAAGTTTAAAAATGCTTTTTTATTGAGATAAAAACGTTAGTTTTTAAATTGAATTCTTTTATAAAGAATCCTAGAAAAATTTTAACCATCATATAAATATGATGATTGCTCAAAATCTTTTCTGCTATTTAGTTTTCAAAGAACCACAACAAGGACGTCAGTTTTAAACTAGCTGTTAACCTCACGTCAACATCTTTTTTAATTATTTTAAAATAACTTCAAAAAGTCTGTATTCATTTGGTGGAGGCAACAGGGATCGAACCTGCGACCTTCTGAATGCAAATCAGATGCTCTCCCAGCTGAGCTATGCCCCCGATGTCTTTTGCTGTTCGACGTTTGTCGCTTAATGGAATTGAAATAGCAATACTTTTTTTAAAAAAAAGTGAATTACCTATTTTTTATACAGATGCTGATTTGATTTTAAGCTGTTGCTGCGATTGGATTGAGCAGAAATGATGAAAACCATGCTTTTTCAGGTCTCATTTCAAATCCGATGGCTTCCGCCCCGACCATAATACTTTGATAAACTTTTTTCAAAACTTCGATTTCGGTCATTGTTTGAAATGTTTCTTCAGATTCACACAAATCTTCAATGGCTTTTTGTACACTTTTGAGATCCACAGTGGTTACAACTTTTGGAATTTTTGTAGAGTCAAAACCAAGTAATTCAACAGGCTTAAAACCCACTAAATTTTTTGTGATTAGAACTTTCGATTTATTATTAAAATTAATTTGAATAAATGGGGTACCATCGTAGTCAGATCTCATTAAAACTTTTTCAACATTGCCGACTGAGAAAGTGATTTTTTTACGATCTTCAGGCTGCGTGATTTGAATCGTTTTTTCATCAAATAAATAACTCATTTGATGATTTGATTCTAAAAAATTAATGATTTCGTTGATAACATTCGAAGTCATAGTCTCGTTTGGCTTCTTCAAGGTGGCCTCCACAAGAATTTTATCGACCAAATACATTTAACTCTTTAAAGTTTTATTGTATCATTTTAAGAAATGTTAAAATAAATGTTAAATCCATCTAAAAAAAGAATTGTGAAGGTATTGAAAAATGAAAATATCACGTTGGACTGCCGAAGTTTCAGCCACTCCGGAAATCATTCAGGGAATTTTTGAGGCCGAAGGACTAGATGGTCGAACTTCAACTGTGAAGTCGGGGTCAAAAGTTGTGAACCAACGAGCTATTCTGAACGAAGTTATTCAAGTTATTAACGGGGAATTGATTTTCAATTTGTCAGGGACACAATTCGTTTTACGACAAGGTGATAAGTTAGAAATTCCAGCAAACACCAGTTATTCATTTAGTAATATGAAGAATGAAGATTGCACATTAATTATGGCTCAAAAAATATAAATTCATCTCAAACAAAAAAAGGTTAAAATCAAATACTGATTTTAACCTTTTTTTGTTTGAGACTCTTAAGTTTGCTTATTGGTTTGACTGGCCTGAGGGAGCATTCGCCTTCAGTAAGCCATCGTTCACTGGTTTTAAAATTTGTGGAGAAATAAAGAACATAAGTTCGTTTTTACCTTTTTGATTCAATTGTCCTTTGAATAAAGTCCCTAAAATTGGAATATCTTTTAATCCAGGTACCCCGTTTGTACTGGCCGTCACATCAGACTGAAAAACACCGCCGATAACTGCTGTATCACCACTGCGAACAATAATATTCGTGGTCACATCTCTATTCGTTGTTGCACCGCTATTACCATCTGCAGCTGAACGAGAAATTGTTAAATCGAGGTTGACCGTGCCTACATTAGAAATAAGTGGCTTAACCTTCAAACTCACACCGACTGGTACGTTCGTGAAAGTGAGACTTTGGCTGCCATCAGGAGACACAGTTCCACCGTTGGGAACCCGAATTATAGAGCCTTGATTGATCGTTGCCGTCTGACCGTGAAGAACAGTGACTCTTGGTGCAGATAGGATTTTGATCTTTGTTTCATTCTCATCTAAACTTAAACGAGCCGCTAAATCACCAAACGGACCAAATTTACCTAACCATAGTGAACCATTCAATGCTCCTCCGGCGCCCACACTCGGAATAGAATTGAGTGATGGACTAATTAATAATGGATTAGATGAGCCTTGATTATATCTTGTGATAATTCTAGATGATCCCGTAATTCCAGATGTGTCCGAATTCACTTGTAAGCCCATATTAATCGTTCGACCGTAAGATTCAGATGCTTCAATAACACGACC
>JAYSSX010000212.1:0-2831 GCA_043720315.1 Pseudobdellovibrionaceae bacterium
GCTACGAGACGAAAAAAGTAAGTTCAGAATTTATGTTATTATGCTAACCACCGTAGTAGATGAAGTTAAAATTAGTGCCGCATTGGCATCAGGAATCGATGATTGTATTGTGAAACCGTTTAAAGCAGAGCTTCTAAAAAAGCGAGTTTTGACTTGCCTTGAAAAAAATTGATTTTGATATAGGAGGATATGTGAGTAAAATAATAATTATTGATGACGCTCGAGATGTTCACTTACTGCTTCGAGAAATATTTTATTTGGACCACTCAGTAACTTCGGCGTTCACTCTTTCAGAGGCATCTCAACTTATCCGCGCTCAATCATTCGAACTTATTTTATTGGATGTGAAGATGCCGGATGGCGATGGTTTTCACTTTTGTGCTTCTCTTCAGCAGAATTCAGAAACTAGAAACATTCCCGTGATTTTTATAACAGGAAAATCTGATATTGCGGATAAAGCAATTGGCTTCTCACTGGGAGCTGAGGATTATATTGTAAAGCCTTTTAATGCGGCCGAAGTGAAGCTCCGCTGTGAAGCACGGATACGTAAGTTAGATTCTAAAAAAAGTCGGGATTCGGTAGTTCGTTCCGGTAACGTAAAGATTGAAATAACAATGCAAAAGGCAACTTTGATTCATGATGGAAAAGAAGAATCAATTAATTTAACTCCGACAGGATTCAAACTTTTACTTTATTTAGTTACCCATCACGACCAAGTTTTCACTCGAGACCAGCTAATTTCGGCTGTATGGGGCGACGGGATCACAATAGTAGACCGCACGATTGACACTCACATTGGTGCCCTACGAAAAGTTCTCCGAAATGCGGACTTTCAGATCCAATCGGTCCATGGAGTTGGATATCGATTGACCTCTAAAAAAATCTCAAAAAGCGCCCCAAGTGCGGCATAGACTTTGATAAGCAAGTTATCAAATTGAGTATCTCAACCTGAGATTTCAACGAAATCTCCATAATTTAAGACAAACTAAATCTAACTCTACCTGCTAATCTTTCAAATAGAACACTTGCTGAGAGGTTTTATATGAAAAGACATATTATGATTGTTGAAGACAACGCGACTGACATGCAGAAGGTTACTCATATTCTCGAGAATGATGGTTTTGTTGCTATTAGCGCCAGAGATGCTTACTCTGCCCTTGATCTTTCCCAAAAGTACCGGCTCGACCTAGCTATTGTTGATATCCATCTTCCAAATTCAAGTGGATTCAAACTCTCTAAGGAATTGAAGAGTCGGATTGATGGCAAGCGTTTACCGATCATTATGATGAGCGGAACTTACAAGGCAAAAGAAGATGTCGGCGAGGCACTCAGGGCTGGAGCAAGTGATTTCATACTGAAACCAATAGATTCCCTTGTCTTATCAACTAAAGTTGCAAGTCTTCTTACTAATCAAATGCCTTGGGGAGAATGGCCTGTCGACGGTGTCAACCTATCAAATAAAGGAGCTCTCGAAGTCGAAATCGAAGTTTTATCAATTAGCGAAATGGGTATCAGAATCTTTTCTTCTGTACCGCTGGCACTTCAATCATCCCCAATGGTTGAAATTCCGTTTTTGCAAGACATAGGGATCCAAACCCCTAATTTAAGGGTCTTAGACTGTAAACGCTTGACGATGGGATTTTCCTGTTACCTGACCTTCGTAGGATTATCAGAATCGGACCTAAAAGAAATTAGAATTCTTTGTCGTAAACTCGTAACTATTCGCCAGTAAACCAGAAACATAAAGGAGAGTCTGCCATGATTGAGATTAGAAACGAATTGAAATCGAATAGGCCCGGCTTTAAAAAATTGAACTCCGAGATAAACAAAAGAGTCTTGATCGTTGAAGACGATCCCTATTGGCAAAAGAAAATTCAGCTTGACCTTTCTCAAGCATTTTCTGCTATTGACTGTGTCGTCGTCGACAATATTGAGGCCGCCGTCAAAAAAATAAAGAGCAATTATCATTTTGATGTTGTGATTGCTGACCATCAACTAAACGGTCCAGCCACAGGTTATGATTTATGGAAAAGCAGTTTGATCCAATTAAATCGTACTACTTTTATTCTGACATCAGGAAATGACCTTTTAAAAATCTGCAATTTCGCAGATCTTCAAAATGGACTAAGCGTTCTTCAGAAGCCATTCAATACAGATCGCCTTATGCATGTCGTCGAATCCAAACCGAGAGAGCCTGAAAGCTCTCCGGCGCAAAATTACGAAATAAAAAGCATTCTATTTATTTCTGCGATTGTTATTACGATTATTCTTTTTGCGAACGAAATTTTAAAGCACGTTCCGGTGACGGTCGCCAAGCCGTTCGTCCAATCCTTTGAATTGCCTACGATAGAAAAAGACTTGAAGATTTCAAGTTCGAAAACAAATAAAGTTAGAACAGCGATAAGTCTTCCTAGTTCTCAAAAATTTTCTGTCGATCAAATTGTAACTCCCGAATTAAAACGTAAGATTCAAAGAATCGTTCAGAGAGCAAACGATTTCGAAATGGAAATGAAAAAAACTACCCGGAAAGAATAACCGACCATTTCGCGCGGACAAACAGTTTAATAGTCGAACAAAAATGAGTAGGAAAAATATGATAAATAACGCTCTTGTAATGATCGTCGCGGACAAAAAAGATCAGGCCTATTTCCGAGCCAAGATACTGGCATCAAACGATTACCAAGCTATTTGCTTTCAAAATGGCGAAGAGGAGCTTGAACTGATACGAGGAGGCAAGATCCCGAATCTTCCTTTAACTGATATAGAATGCCGATATTCAATGGCTTTGAGCTTCTTGCGGAATTGCAAAGACTGTAAATTGAAATCCGCAC
>JAYSSX010000213.1:0-2761 GCA_043720315.1 Pseudobdellovibrionaceae bacterium
CTATGGCTGACAAATCACAAAGTTGGAAAGACAACGTACCCGGCAAGGTCTTCGTAGATCAAACCTGTATCGCTTGCGATGCTTGTGTATTAGCTGCCCCTAAAAATTTCAAGATGCATGAAGAAGATGGTCATGCTTTCGTTTCAAAACAACCAGAATCTCCTGAAGAGCAAAGTGCTTGTAAGGAAGCGATGGAAGGTTGTCCCGTTGAAGCCATCGGGGACGCTGGTGACCAGTAAACGTTCTGTTGCTGGTTCGGACCTTGGTCGTAAGAAAAAATCAAAAAAACTAGCACTTTCAACTTCCGAAGTCTTTAATACAATTCAGTTGCTCAAAAAATATTATCCTGATGCTCACTGCGAATTGAACTATCGAAATCCTTTTGAATTGCTCATCGCCACTATTTTGTCGGCTCAATGCACTGATGTTATGGTTAATAAAGTCACTAAGGATCTTTTCGCCAAATATCCTACTGCTGAAAGTCTGGCTAAGGCGAAAATGGAATCGATCGAACCAATTATTAAGGCCACTGGATTTTATAAAAATAAATCAAAAAATATTATCGAGTGTTCCAAACGATTGGTTGAAAAATTTAATGGTGATGTACCCAAAACGATAGATGAATTGGTTTCTTTGGCAGGAGTAGGCAAAAAGACAGCAAATGTTGTGTTAGGAAATGCCTACAATATACCTAGTGGAGTTGTCGTGGATACTCACGTTCGTCGAATCAGTAATCGATTCGGTTGGGTGAATGAGCAGGATCCTATCAAAATTGAAGAGTCGCTGAAAAAACTAGTGCCTGTCGAAGATTGGATCCTCATTTCGCACCTTCTGATTTTCCATGGACGAAGAACCTGCAAAGCCAGAAATCCGTCTTGTGCGGAATGTTTCTTAAGTTCGACTTGTCCAAGCAAATCCATAAATTGACCTAAGCCACTTGAAAATGTTTTAATAGTTCCATGTTTGTAGCTTTTTTCGAAAGTGTAAAATACGTTGGACATCTTCTCCCCATTTCTTTTTTAAGAATATTTTTTGGTTACTATTATTTTCAGCAAGCGCTGCAAAAATTTAATGGCGATTATCTATATAAGCCGCGATTGGCATCAATGATCGCCGAGGCTATTCCGCATCTTTCTATTAGCTCAAATTATAAACAATTTGCCGAGTGGGCTTTTATTAGTCACTGGCAAACCAGCGCGTTTATTATTGTAGGATTAGAGTTTGCATTCGCTTTTTCATATATCGTTGGATACGTTGTCAGACCAGTTGCTATTTTAGCGACTTTATATTCGCTGAATCTTTTTTATTTATTAGGAACTCAAAATGACGAGTTTTTCAGAATTTTCGTAGCCATCAATATCGTTTTTGCATGGCTAGGTGCGGGTAGATGTTTGGGTTTAGATTATTATTTTTATAAACGTAAACGCGGTTTGTGGTGGTAAATAATGAAGCACTTTATTGTTTTTATAGTTGCAGTCTTTGCAGTTCTTTTTGCGACCATAGTTTTTAAAAATAACCAGTTGCATACAAAAGAAAGTAAGCCGGTATTGCGTATTTACGCTTCATCTTCATTTATTTCACAGTGGGGGCCAGGCCCATGGCTGAAAGATTCATTCGAAGCCACATGCCAATGTAAAGTCGAATATTTTGATAGCGCTGATTCGACTTTACTTCTGCAAAGATTAAAAACAGAGTCTTCGCAATCAACTGCCGATTTAGTTTTAGGTTTTGATCAGTATGATTTAGAAGCGGCTCAGTCAGTTGTTGGATGGCGAAAAGTGGATATTGATAAGTCAGCCTACTTCGAGAATCTAAAGCCATTTATGAAACAAACTAAAATGGTACCTTACGATTGGGGATTGTTGAGTTTCGTTGTCAGAAAAAGCGAACTTAGTACATTACCTAAAAAACTGGATGATTTCTTAGGGCCAGGTTTTCAAGATAAGATTGCCCTTCAAGATCCGCGAACCAGTTCTCCGGGATTACAATTCTTTTTAATGTTGGTAGCTTCTCGCGGAGAAGAAGCGGCATTTGAGTTTTTAAAGAAACTAAATAAACATATACATTCGTATTCAACAAGTTGGTCGATGGCTTACGGGCTTTTTACAAAGAAGCAAGTTCTAACGACTTACTCGTATGTGACTTCTCCAGTTTACCACATCGTTGAAGAAAAAAACTCGGATGTGATAGCGTTAGATTTAGAAGAAGGACATCCGATGCAAGTAGAGTTTGCTGGGATTCCGGAGTCGTGTAAAAACTGTGAGCTAGCTGAAAAATTTATGCATTTGATTCTTTCCAAAGACGGCCAAAAAATCATTATGGAAAAGAATTATATGTTTCCTGTAATTAACGGAGTTAAAGAAGGAACTGTTTTCAACTCAATCCCTAGTTACAAAATATTTGATAATTCTAATATTCCCTCTCAAGCAGAACGTGAAAGGCTTTTAAAACGCTGGTCAAGTGTTCGCCGAAATGAAAACTAAATCCATTTTTAATTTTGTTTTTCTTGTTCCTTTCTTTTTGCCATTATTTTTTCTATTTAAATACGTTTTTTCCGGAACGGGCGTCATTCAATCATTTGATGTTGCGGAATTCTATTGGGGTTTTAAAAACTCACTTATTCAAAGCGTATTTAGTAGTCTTTTTTCGCTTCTACTTGGATATTTTATTTTTAAAGGATTAGTTCAGCTGCGACCAAGGGTAAATTCAAAGATTTGGACTGTAGTAGAGTTTATAAATATATTACCGTCCTTGTTGCCAG
>JAYSSX010000214.1:0-3315 GCA_043720315.1 Pseudobdellovibrionaceae bacterium
TTAAATGATAATAATTATCAAATTCGTTTACTTTTAGATGGCATTCAGGCAATTTGCTGGAATGAAAACAGCATCATTCAAAGAAACCGTTCAGTTGCCGACAAAATCTAAATCAGCTACCCCAGATGAGTCTGCTTTCAAGCAGATGATTCGTGCGCTGAATTTGAAGATTACCGAACCCAGAATGAATATTTTAAAAGCTTTGCACGCTGGTAGATCCCACGTTACAGCGCAGGAACTTTTTGAAAAAGTCGCTGAATCCGACCCTTCCATTGGCTTTGCAACAGTTTACCGTTTTTTAAGAACCTTGGCTGATCAAGGATTTGTTACCGAATTGAGAATGGGTGGATTAGCGGCCAGGTACGAGTTAACGCCTAAGTCGCATCATGATCATTTAACGTGCATTCGTTGTAGTAAAATTTGTGAATTTGAAAATGACACTATTGAAAAACTGCAAGAATCCGTAGCGAAGCAATTTGGCTTTAGATTAACAAGTCATGTTATGGAACTTTACGGAGTGTGCACGGACTGTCAACGGGCAGCAAATTGATTTTGTGAGCGGCGGTGTCTGACCGCTCTGTCTAATGTGAGCGGCGGTGTCTGACCGCTCTGTCTAATGTGAGCGGTCATGTCTGACCGCTCTTTGATTCCCTTTTAACGAGATCTTGGTTATTCTGTTCCAATGAGTGATGGCATCTTAATTAAGAAAGCTAGAGAACATAACCTAAAAGATATCGATCTTTTTATTCCGCGTAACAAAATAACCGTTATCACTGGCCTCAGCGGCAGTGGAAAATCCTCTTTAGCTTTTGATACAATCTACGCCGAAGGGCAACGCCGTTACATAGAGGGCCTTTCTGCTTATGCCCGAAATTTTTTAGAGCAATTAAAAAAACCTGAAGTCGATTCAATTACTGGATTATCTCCGGCGATAGCAATCGATCAAAAATCAGTTAGCACTAATCCACGTTCGACCGTAGGCACAGTGACTGAAGTTTACGATTATCTTCGTTTGCTTTTTGCAAAAGTGGGCGTTCCCGAATGTCCTATTCATAAAATTCCAGTTAGTTCACAATCACCGCAACAAATTTTGGAAGATCTTTTCAAAAAAAATGAAGGCGAAAAATTTTATATTTTAGCACCCATGGCCCAAGGTAAAAAAGGTGAGTTTTTAAATGAATTTCAAAAATGGGCTAAAAAGGGATTTTTAAAAGCGATTGTAGATGGCGAAATGATCGAGCTAGAAAAATTCATTCAAGCCTCTAAGAAATTAGCTAAAACCAAAGAACACGATATTGATTTAGTTGTGGATCAAATTATTTTAAAAGATTCCATGCGATCGCGCCTTTCGGAAAGTATTAACACGGCTTTGACAATGGCCAATGGTCGCCTGGTTGTTCAAATGTTGGATGGCGGGACAAGAACGGCTTATTCACTGCATTCGGCGTGTGGCATTTGTGGTTATTCCTTCAATGCAATTGAGCCGCGAATATTTAGTTTTAATAATCCGCGAGGGGCTTGTCCGTCGTGTTTGGGGTTAGGAACTTTGGATTTGGTTGAAGAAGAACAAATTACCTATGGCGACGAAGGCAAAGTGGTCGGTAAAGTTCGCTACAGATATAAAAATGAAAAGAAAATTTCGGACGATGATGATGAGGAAGAAGAATTAGAGTTATCTACTTGTCCAGATTGTCATGGTACTCGCTTAAAAAATGAATCTTTAAGTATAAAAATTCAAGGGAAAAATATTGCGGAACTTTCTGATGTTTCTTTTGTTGAACTTCGCGCTTGGATGAATGGGTTAACATTGAGAGCTAAAGAAAAAATGATCGCTGATAAAATTGTTAAACAAATTAACGATCGCATCGATTATTTAATCAAAGTCGGCACTGGATATTTATCGTTAAATCGAACGTCTCGAACGTTATCTGGTGGGGAAGCGCAGCGTATTCGATTAGCAACGCAGGTTGGTTCAGCACTGGTCGGTGTTTTATATGTAATGGATGAACCGAGTATTGGCCTACATCCACGCGATCATCATCGTTTACTAAATATTATTAGAGAACTTAAAGATCGAGGAAACACTATTTTATTGGTCGAACATGACGAAGATACGATTCGTTTTGCCGACTTCGTTGTCGATTTAGGTCCACGTGCTGGCAAACTAGGTGGCGCATTAATGGCGCAAGGTACTCCTGACGAAATTGAAAAAAATAAAAACAGTCTGACCGGTAGATATCTTTCTGGTGAGTTAAAAATTGCAAATCCCAAAGTTCGTCGAACTGGTAACGGTAAATTTTTGGAATTATTAGGAACGACAGGTAATAACTTACGGAATGTGGATGTTAAAATTCCATTGGGAACTTTCACCGCCATTACTGGAGTTTCGGGAAGCGGTAAAAGTACATTAATTATAGATACTCTTTACCGGATATTGGCGCAGTATTTTTATCACGCCAACAGCAAACCCGCACCTTACAAAGAAATCAAAGGGCTAGAGCATTTGGACAAAGTGATTGAAATCAATCAACGTCCGATTGGACGAACACCGCGATCGACCCCAGCAACCTATGTAGGTCTTTTTCCAATGATCAGGGATTTGTTTTCACAAATGCCTGATTCTAAGCTTCGGGGTTACGAACCGGGTAGATTTAGTTTTAACGTTAAGGGTGGACGCTGCGAAACCTGCATGGGCCACGGCCAAATTAGAATGGAGATGCATTTTCTATCTGATGTTTTTGTTACTTGTGATAGTTGTTTAGGAAAACGTTATAATCGGGAAACTTTAAATATTAGGTATAATGGAAAGTCGATTGCCGATATTCTGGCGATGACAGTTGCAGAGGCTTTGGACTTTTTTAAAAATCACACACAGATTCACCGCAAGTTGGATACTTTACATCGTGTAGGACTTGATTACATGCACCTTGGGCAAAGTTCGACGACTTTATCCGGGGGCGAAGCCCAGCGCGTGAAATTAAGTAAAGAGTTATCAAAACGCGGAACTGGAAAAACACTTTATATTTTGGACGAACCCACAACAGGATTGCATTTTGATGACATTAAAAAGTTGGTAGAATTGCTGCAAGAATTAACGGATCAAGGAAATACATTATTGGTAATCGAACACAATATGGATGTCGTTAAAACCGCCGATTATATTATTGATATGGGCCCAGATGGCGGTGTTCATGGCGGCGTACTGGTAGCATGCGGAACTCCTGCAGAGATTGCAAAAGTTCCTGAAAGCGAAACCGGTAAATTTCTTAAAAAAATTCTAAATTAAGGACATTTATAGGCAGCGGCTTTGATGGC
>JAYSSX010000215.1:0-2479 GCA_043720315.1 Pseudobdellovibrionaceae bacterium
ATAACCAAATCCGAAATGAAAACCTGGCTTTGAAACGATGGTACTGATCTTTAGTAAATGTTGACCTGGATAGATTTTTTATCGATTAGTAACGTTTCACCGATGTTAAACTGAATTACTAACCGATAAACGATACCGCCCGTGCAAGCAGCTGAAGCATCCGAATAAAAAGATCGCAGATTGAGATGTTTTTCGGATCCCCACTGATTAAAAGTCCAATCAGAAATTTCACCACAAGGTATTTGCGTAGGAAAGAGGTCGGTAATATCATAAGAATGACTCATGTCTTCTACAGCTAAAAGATGAACTTTAGTCCCCAAATCGAATTCGTAACTTAAGTCATTAATTTTCAGCAACGAATTTTCGAACGAGCTAATGTAACCAGATTCTTCAACTTTTAGATGATTAAATACCGCTGCAAAGTCCTGGTAAAATTTTTCTTGCGCGTACTCGATGCCTATCATCTTAAGTTGGGCATAAATGACTAAAATGGCTATTTCATGGATTTTTTTAGGATGGCCCTCATCCACATACAATACCTTGTTATTTACGAATAAGTGACTCTCGTTAATGACAAAATCAGCACTCATCGTCGAATCAAACGTAATTTCAAATTGTTGCTGTTTTTTAAAATCTGATATCAGATTTTCCAGGCCGGACTTATAATTCTTCAAAACCAGCCAGTTTTGATTTATCAAAAATGTCACTGTGCTATCGGAATTCTTAAACTGAGTAATAAATTGCAATTCGGCCCAACCACCACCATTACCAACGACATTAATCCCGGCAGTTGAATAAATACCGATGAATAATATCGCGATCAGCAAACTACAACTTAATTTTAATTGGTTTCTCAAGTTTTACCTCGTACTTATTTAAAGCACTGTCAAATACAGTTAATTCAATCACTTCAGCTTCACCGGCCGTCTGTTTCTTTTGGTATACTTTATTTCCTGCGGGCTCCAAAATACTTTCTTCATTGATCAGAAGATTTTTTAGGTCAAATCCTATCAGCGTGGTACTTCCATCATTCAATACTGAAAGATGCGCATCACCTACCCAAAGACTTTTAACATGAGTCACTTGCGTCACCAATCCCCACTCCGCCACAAGCGTTTTTCTGTAAAAGAAATCCATTCCGTACTTTAATGTCAGATTAATTGCCGAAATGTTTTTTAGCGCTGGCAATTGAAATCGGATGACCTGCGATAACTGCTCAAACTGCCCCAATTTAACCATCGATGCGGAAGCAACAGAACTAACAACTCCCAGATCTATTGATACCGGTTTCTTCAAATAGATCTGCCCCAAAATAAAACTGTCCGTGTCGACTAATCCCCAATAATTCGTTTTTAGCAAAAACTGGTTTACCACGATTTTACCTAACAATAAGTCCTTCGTATTTTTTATTTTAAATCGATAGACGTTAGTGACCGGATCGCCAGCAAAAGCACTTACCTGAAAAGCCCCATAGCTGGTTTTAATCAAAGCCGTTGGCCATAACTGGGCTTTTCTGCCAGCCTCAGTTGTATAGATATAAACCAACGCATTATTGAATTTTACATCAAAGGTCAGATCCTCACCCTTATTGAAATTAACTAACTCACCATCAATATTCGGTAAAAAATATTTAACATTGGAATCTATATTATAAGTGTTAGAACTGGTCAGGTTTTTTAAATCGATATCTAAATTGACCTGCAATGGAATTTGCCCAACCGGGCCGGTATTTTTCCAAGACGTACCGCTGACATCAACTAGGTCAGTAGCGGCCAACACCGAAGAGTTCAAATAGGGAATGATTTCGTGAAAAAAAATACCCGTCCAGGCTAAATTGAAGATTGAGTCGCCTTTTTTAGTGACCTGAATATTTTCAGAAAGAAATAGATTATGACGTGCATATATAATTCCTGCTTGCGTTGGGAACTTAATAATGTTTTCGGTCTCCACCTTGCTGAAAACCAAAGAACGCAAATCTTTAATTTGTATCGCATCTTCTGACCAAAGATAAAATCCTTGTCGATCGTAGTTTATCAACGCCAGATCTGTGTGATTAGACAACAGTTGCGAGATATTCATATACCAACTGATATTTGTACCGTCCATTACTGCTTGCATCCATTTCACGACTGGCGAGAAAAACCCATACTTTAAAAAGTACACGTTAGCTTGGTTTCCAACAGAAACTTTACTAATTTTATTTTTTATAAACTTCGCCACACGTGCCGCTGCGGAATCAATAGCGGCTTGATCCTTATTCGAAGTTATTTTGTGCCCGTACTCATGAGTCAGCAAAGAAACCACGGAAGGAAAATCAAATTCAACTGATGGAGAGTTAATTAAATTTAAATTGATGTATATGTCCCCTTCAAATTCGGGAAAGGTCATAGCCGTTCGAATTGGCTCGTTAGGATTTAATTTAAACAAACTTTGATCAGTAGAAAAAACCAACTCTGGGCCTTTTACAAACGGAGTTTCA
>JAYSSX010000216.1:0-6928 GCA_043720315.1 Pseudobdellovibrionaceae bacterium
ACCCGCGTTCTTTATTAACGTAAACAAGTGGCCAATCATTTTCTTGTGCGCCTTCAATGACCGAAAAATAATTGTAGGCGGATAACCCTAAACCCAATAAAGAGGCCTTTTCAGCCACTGCGTTGGATCCGTAAAAATTAATTGAAACTTGTTTTAACTGATATGCACGGAAGAAACCAAACAGAGACCCAACTTGTTCGCGGTACCACGCATAATTTGAATCATCCAACAATCCAAAATGATTTGAGGAACTTTTAACTTCTTTTCTCTGTAAAATCCAAACTGGCCCTAATTCGGAATTAAAGTGCGTCACTTCTTTGTCAACCTTCAACAGATGATCTTTTTGCCAACCTAACGCTAAGGACTTAACTAATTTTTTTTTATCCATCTTATTATCGGTCATTATGTGAATAAAGCCCGTTAATTGCTCAGGATGTGTTTTTTTGTTTAATTGAATTCGATTCAGAAAATTTGGAATCGATTTAAAAAGATTTTTTTCGGTATTCATTTTTTTTGCTCGTTTTTAAGAGTGAATTCAAATAAGCTAACATTATGGCCGATGTTCTACAATCTTTGAAGCTTATGTTATACAATACAGAAAATCTTTTTCTGTTATCTGACCAGAAGCTAACTACAGACCATACCAAGTTAGACGAAAATCAATGGCAAAAACTTTCGACTTCTATTTACGAAAATAAGCCCATATTAAAAACCAAACATATTGCCAAAATTATTTTGGATGAGGCCCCAGACATAGTAATGCTGTGCGAAGTTGGTGGAATCGAAAGTTTGCAGAATTTCAATCGCCTTTTTCTAAACGAAGGTTATCATTGTGCCCTGATGGAAGGAAATTCCGATCGCAATATAGATGTTGGCTTTTTAATCAAAAAATCTTTACCCTTTTACTTCGACTTGATGAGTAACAAAAATCGATCTATCAATTATCTTTATCCGCACGAGCGACTCTCAGTAGACACCAAATATCCTGATAAAGTTAAAACCACTCAAAGCCATCGATTTTCGCGGGATGCTGCTGAACTACATTTATTTACAAACGACAGAGAAAAGCCTTTTTTGATCATATTGTTGGCTCATTTAAAGTCCCGCTTAGATCCGGCCGGAGTTGATCCTAATGGTTTTGAGCGCAGACAGGCCGAACTCAAAACCCTCATCGAAATCTACAAAGAGTTATCGGCTAAAAAGAGTTGTCCAATGATTGTTGCCGGAGATTTCAATGGCAACGCAAGTCATACAGCGACTGATAAAGAATTTCAGCCTTTATATGATGAAACCGAACTGGCTGATGTTTTACGTATTGCTCAGCTGACTCCAGATAAATCAGCTACATATTACCAAGTAGGTCGAAATCAATCAATAGAAGGCCGGCAGATTGATTATTGTTTCCTTTCAAAAGAGCTTGCCCCTTTCCTAGATAAAAAATCGGCCTTTGTTTATCGTTATAAAGACTATCAAGGCCTCGAGTCTGATCCTCCCAAAACCATGGACCAGAAGCTTAATTTTCCATCAGATCATTACCCTATTTTATTTATTCTAACCCAGTTGCCCATTAAATAGAGTTGACCTAGAGTATTCCTGTTATTATCTTAAAATCCATGAAATTGCAGAAGGTTGTAAACCCTCAGTTCGAAATCAAAGTTAAAGTCTCTTACGTGGAGCACGAATCAAAACCCGAAGAAGGTTACCATTTGTTTTCGTATCGTATTTTTATCAAGAACAATAGTTCTTTTACGGCTCAATTGAATAGTCGTCACTGGATCATCACTGATAATGCTGGCAAAACCGAAGAAGTTCGCGGCGCTGGAGTTGTTGGTCAACAACCTAGAATTACTCCTAAAGAAACATTCGAATACGAAAGCGTTTGCCCGCTGAACTGCAGTTCAGGAAGTATGCGCGGATACTATCAAATGATTTCAGATACGGGTGAAAGTTTTGATATTGAGATCCCCGAATTTTACCTGGTTGCTCCGACTTCACTTCACTAATTAACGCACAACAAGGCTAGAGTTCAATTGGTCAAGCAACCAATCCACTCCCTGTTTTTGTTTTTCCAATTCAAGATCTGCGACTAAGGGCAAATGAATAAAAACGGCATTTGCGGGAAAACCATTTTCCCTCAACCAATTCAGCGTATGAAAATAAATATAGTTACAAACAAAGGCGCCGGCCGAATAAGAAATATCCAGTGGAAGATTTTTTTCTTTGGCTTTGCTCACTAACATTCTAATTAACAAGTTAGAAGCGTAAGCCAACTCTCTTGCTTCTAAAATTGGTCGATCTATAAAGACAGTGCCTTCTTCATCTGAAAAAGAACTATCGGCCAAGTTATGAGCATACTTTTCCAAACAAATTTGGTTTCTTCCTGCCGCCTGCCCCAATAATACAATCCGAAACTCTTCTTTTAAAAAAAGATTTTTTTTCTTTTCCAACAACGATCTTAAGTTTTTCCATGCTTGTTCGTAAACGACAGGTAAAATGATTGTTTCTAAATCTTCATTCGCCGCTAAACCATTTACGATAACCTGACTAGGGTTAATGATTTGTCCTCGAAAAGGTAAAAAACCAGAGACAATAAATTTCATAAAATTAAGGCGATTTCACTATTCGATTCCAGTCCATCTTTGATTTCTCATACACAAAACGTTCGTGCAATCTTCCGGAACGACCAAACCAAAATTCGATTTGATCCGCGTTTAATGAAAATCCACCCCAATGAGGTGGGCATGGGACTAACTGGTTTTTAAATTTTTCCTCATAGAATAATACTTTTTGATGGAGCTCATCGTGGTCTTTGATGACTTTACTTTGATCAGAAGCCCAAGCTCCAATTTGGCTTTCACGAGCTCGAGTTGCGAAATATTTTTCTGATACTTCTCGCGATGTTTTTTGAACAGATCCAAGAAACTGAACTTGCTCGAAGGACTTTGGCCAGAAAAATAAAATACAAACCTTAGGGTTAAGTAAAATTTCCTGCGCTTTATCACCATGATAATTGGTATAAAACGTAATCTGATTGTTAATGATTTCTTTGTAGTAAACGATTCGGGCTTTCGGCTGCCCAGAAGCGTTAACGGTCGCTAGAGTTACGGCATTGGGTTCTAAATTTCCCTGCTTAACTGCGTTCTCGTACCTTAAAATAAATTGCGGCAGAGGTTCTGCCGCAAAATTGAAATCCATATTATAATCCCCAAGGGGTTATTGATTTTCCTAATTACTTTACAGCGATTAATTCAACTTCGAATACCAAAGCTGAATTGGCAGGGATACCCTGTCTTGCTGCTGGTCCGTAACCTAACTCAGGTGGAATGAAAAATTTTGCTTTTCCGCCCACCTTCATCAATTGTAAACCCTCAGTCCAACCTTTGATTACATTAGCTAAAGGAAACTCAGCTGGCTGACCACGATCATATGAGCTATCAAAAACTTTACCATCAGTTAAAGTTCCTTTATAATGAGCTGTTACGGTGTCGGTGGCTTTAGGAGATTTTCCTGTGCCTTCTTTTTCAATCACGTATTGAAGTCCCGAAGCTGTTGATTTAACATTGGGTTCGGTTTTATTTTTAGCCATAAATGCGTCTGCAGCTGCTTTGTTTTTTTCAGCGTCAGCAGTTTGCTTTTTCATAATGCCTTCTTGCAATTTTTGAAGTGCGGCTTGCATTTCTTCCGGCTTCATTTTGCTTTCTTTACCAGTCGTCGCATCTTTGATTGACGCTGCTAAAGTTTCAGCATCGATTTCGATTTGCTGACTTTTCATATTGTTTCCAATTTGTTGCCCGATAGCGTAGCTTACTTTTCCCATGTCGCTATCCAATTTTGCTTTTTTCTCGCAGCCTAATTGAAATGCCGCGGAAATCGCTAAAACAGTAAAGCCAACAGTTGTAAATACAGATCTTGTTTTATTCATTTAAGAACTCCTTTTATTGAACACCTCACTATTGAATACCGTTTACCTAAAAAAATAAATATTTTTTTTGTAATTCAACGCATCTTAGAACAGACTACCCCAATGAATTATGTACTGTATATTCTGGCTTTGGTCTCCCTGTCCCAGTCAGCAATTATGATTCGACTGGCTCAGGCACCTAATGAAGTCATCGGGTTTTGGCGGTTGCTGGGTTCACTTTTGATCGTTCTTTTGTTTTTGCCCTATAAACAGCTTAAAAATCATACAAAAAATGAGTTTCTATGGTGTTTTTTCTCGGGAGTGATGTTTTTTTGCCATCTTTGGACCTACTTTTTCAGTGTTCAACATACGACTATTGCAAATGCCATGATCTTATTTGCAACTAATCCACTTTTCACCGCCGTCGTGACAGTTCTTATTTTTAAACAAAAGCTGACCAAAAAATTAATCTTTGCTTATGTTTTGGCCTTTATCGGCATAAATCTATTGGTTGCAGAAAAGATCAACCTCCATGATTTTAATTGGATGGGTGAAGGTTCAGGAATCTTGACCGCCGCATTTTATAGCGCCTATGTCATTTCGGGCCAAAAAGCCAGGATCAGTGTCCCCAATCTTATTTATTCGCCCATAATCTATTTCGTGACCATGGGTGGATTTTTGGCGGTTGGCCTGTATAAAGGCGTTTCTTGGGTCGAGTACGAGCCAAGAACTTGGTGGTGTATTTTGGGGATGATTGTTTTTCCTACTCTTTTAGGTCACGCCTTATTTTCTTATTTATTGAAATTTTTAAACGTCAATTGGATGAGTTGCGGAAAACTGATCGAACCCTTATTGTCGACTGCTATGGCAATTGTCCTCTTTCATGAACAAGTCAGTTCTTACACTCTGTGGGCCTATATATTATCAGCAGTCAGTGTGGTGATACTATTTCTCAGCAAAGAAGAAGGTAAAAACGCCAATGCAAAATCCTGAATTAGCTGGACAACATCGGAAATTATATCGATCTAAATTCCAAGTTAAAACCTGGTCGACAGAAGTTCGAAAAAATATTCTCATTTCGATGAAAAATTGGATTCTGAATAACGAAGACAAAATTTCTGAAGCCTTAAGAAAAGATTTTAAAAAACCAGCCTTTGAAACGCAGGCAACTGAAATCTATCCTTGTATTACCGAAATTAATTTTTTTCTGAAAAACTTAGATGAATGGTGCAAACCAAAATGGGTCCCTTCCGGCGCCTTACTGTTAGGAACAATTAATAAAATTCAGATGGAAGCCAAAGGCTGTGTTCTGATTTTTGGTCCATGGAACTATCCTTTTCAGTTGTCCGTAGTACCATTAATTGGGGCCATCGCTGCAGGCAATACCGGAATCTTGAAGCCATCGGAACTGACTCCTCATACTTCACAGTTAATTCAGGAGATGGTTAAAGAATGCTGCCGAGATGATCACTTCAATGTAGTTTTAGGAACTGTAGAAACGGCCAAAGATTTGTTAAAACTAGAATTTGATCACATTTTTTTCACTGGCTCACCAAATGTGGGAAAAATCGTGATGAAGGCGGCCGCGGAAAATCTAACGTCGGTCACTTTGGAATTAGGTGGAAAATCTTCTGCTATTATCGACCAATCTGCTCAAATTCCTGTTTTGATCAAAAATATGGTCTTCGGAAAATTTTTAAATAACGGCCAAGCCTGTGTCGCCATAGATACAGTTTTTGTTCACGAAGACAGGTATAATGAATTCGTATCCGAGTTTAAAAAAATGTATTTGCAGATGTATCCAAGTGGAACCGAAGATCTCTGCGAAATTATAAATCAAAAAAATCGCGATCGACTCTCTGCCTATAAAAAAGACCATGGCGGAAAATTGATTCCTCTGGGTAAAGAAGATGATCTAGCCTGTCTCATTGAAAACCCGCAATTTGATAGTCCGGTAATGCAGGAAGAAATCTTCGGACCTATCCTTCCTGTCTACCGATTTAGTACGTTGGATAGACTGATTGAATTATTCCATCAACAGAAATCCTTACATAATCCACTGGCCTTATATATTTATTCGGAAGACAGAAATAGCCAGGACCAACTTTTATCGCAAATTCCTTCAGGCGGCGTCTGCATCAATGACTGTATTGTTCATTTAGGAAATCACCACTTGCCATTTGGCGGACACAGATCTAGCGGAATGGGCCAATACCACGGCGAATACAGTTTCAAAACTTTCTCGCATCTACGTGCCGTTCTTAAACGAACACTTCTTTTTAGATTAACTCATTTTCTATATGCGCCTTACAAAGGTTACCGTCTGAAAATTCTTAGACAGCTCACCCGCTGGGGAATTTAACGAGTGAGGTAAGTTTTCACTTCTTGCCAAGTGCCTTTGAATAGTACTTTGGGCGAACGCTGATCTAAACTTCCTAAGTACATAGGGTCATAATAATGTAATAAAAGATCTCGAATCCATTCTTTATTGGAATCTAAACGTTTCTTTTCAAAAAAATCTTTTTCCGACTGGATCATTTTTTTCATAATCAATGCGGTCTGAAGACTGCCTAATTTCTTTGATATTTTAATTAGGGAACTATAATATTTTTCAAAAACCTTTGTGCACTTCTCAACGGCACCAAGATCTTTAACTTCACAGTCAAAGTAAAGGCCTAGGTCTGAATTTAAAATGTAATCTTCATAAGTATTTTCAACTCGAACCTCTAAAGAGTCCTCAATCCAAACAATAGGAGAACCTCGAAGTAAATTGAAAATTTCATTCGGAAGCGCATTCAATCCTATCAAACGACTTTCATCTTCGAATAGTAACTTGAAACTACGTTGTCCCAGCACCTGAACCGCAGCCACTAAGTCTTTATCAAAACCATAGGCTTTTTGATTAAGACCCAAGCGCAGCCACTCGCTCACCAAATCATTTTCAAATTGCGCCTGAGACGGCTGTGGATTCGTATAACCGCCAAACGCCGACCCTCTGTGGTTTGCGATTTTTTCTAAATCAACAAC
>JAYSSX010000217.1:0-3030 GCA_043720315.1 Pseudobdellovibrionaceae bacterium
TTTCAGCCAAAAAATAAACCACAAAGTTTAAAGTTAAAGGCGCGAAAGAAAATTGATTTCTGTTTAATCGTTGAATCGGAAGGTACAGCAAATACCTTAGTATCGATGGGATTTACTAAACGGAACAATTGCATTTTGATGGGTGCTCAAGGCGTTCCTTCAAATGGAGTTCGTGGTTGGTGTAAACTAATTCAAGAAGAGTTAAATGTTCCCATGTATTTTTTCGGAGATCTGGATGCGTACACTTTGCAAAATATTTTTCGTACTTTGAAGGCTGGCTCTGCAGCCAGCTTAATTCGAAATGCAGATTTTTCTGCACCAAGCGTAAAATTTTTGGGAGTCCTTCCTGAAGATGTAAAAAAATATGATTTGTTTTGTTACAAAGTAAAAGAAAATGATATTGCTGAAGCTCGATCTTTGAAAAAAGCTAAAGATGCTTTGGAAAACGATCCGTTTTTCTTGGATAAAAAAAATAAAAACTTGTCGGATATTTTACGCTGGCTGGTTAAAGAAAAGCAACGTTGCGAGCAGCAAGCATTCTTCTCTGTGGATCCGCAAGATCCTATTAAGATGGAAAAATTGATCCTTGAAAAAATTCGCGGTGGTGCATACGTCTAGTTAACCTGTTGAAATCATTAGATTTGTAAGTTCCGCCTGTGTAGAATCTTAACAGATGAATTTTTTTGCGATTGCATTTATAACTAGCTCATACGAAACAAAAACCTTCGGAAGATTTTTTCTCCGAATAGGTTTGAGGCCTTTGACTTAAAAAAAGAGATAGTTTAGCTATGGGGTTAGTTTTAAAGACAAGTAGTTTTTTGGTAGGGGTTACTGTCTTCATCGCCACAGTTGTTAGCACCGCTCGGGCCGATCTCGGTCGGTGCCAACAGCTGATGGGCCGATGTGAATATTATCTTTGTTTAGAAGAAGAAATTGGTTGTGGCTCTAAAGGTTACTTTCAAAATTTTGCTTATCCGTACTGCAAAAAATATAAAAAATCTGAGTTGTTTTTTTCTAGCAAAGGTAAAGAGTTTTTGCAGTTTGTGCGTCCTTGTTTGCAAGATCAAATGGACAAGTATCTTGCTAATGTGACATTAGAAACTGGCCAAAATAAGGCCGAATTATGCTCGGAAGTAAAAAGTTTTGCAATTGATTCACATGTTACTTGTTACGAACAAGGTCACTTCTGTGGTCTAGGCACATTCGATAAGCTTAAGGTAGAAGGTCTAGCTGCCAAACAAATTTTTGATCCAGAAATCCAGGCTTTCGCTTCCAAAATTAATCAGTGCTTTTAATTTTCTAGAGTTCTACAATATGAGACATGATTTATCTGGTGGTACCTTGTTACAACGAGGTAAAAAGACTCGATTTTAAAGCGTTTACTGACTATCAATCGGCCAGTTTATTTACGCGACCTGTGCAAATTATTTTTGTTGATGATGGTTCTGTTGATGGAACACATGACTGGATTCAAAAAAAAATTAGCCAGTTAAAATCTGAAACGAACTCTTTGGCCCAAGATCAAATTTTCAATGTTAAATTAGAAAAAAACAGTGGCAAGGCCGAAGCCGTTCGCCAAGGAATGTTGTACGTTCAGAATCAGTTTAAAGTGGGTTCAACAGACTGGGTTGGCTTTTGGGATGCCGATCTGGCAACCCCACTATCTGAACTAAATAAAATGCTTCAAATGGCCACTGAAGAGTCGGGGACCGAGTCCGTGTGGGGAAGTCGTGTTTACCGATTGGGTAGTGAAATCAAAAGATCCCCATTACGACATTATCTGGGCCGGGCTTTTGCGACAGTAATTTCTGTTTTGTTGAAAGTAGAAAGTTACGACACCCAGTGTGGCGCAAAAATTTTTCGTGGAGATAAAGTCAGCGAAGCGTTTAGCGAGCCATTTATCAGCCGCTGGATCTTCGACGTCGAAATTTTGCTGCGTTTAAGGCAGAAAAACATTATTGAGTATCCATTGCGCAAGTGGGTCGATCAGCCAGGATCTAAAGTAAAAGTGTTTAGAGAAATTGGCCGCGTTTGGACTGATATTTTAGCTATCCGCAAAAAATATTGCCAACCTCATTGAGGACCCAGCGGGATGAGTTACCTCGCCAATGACGCATTTCATATCTATGTCTTAGGTTGTAACTCTTTGCTAAAGTAAATCCAACAAAGGATTTATATGTCAGCAAAAATTGAAACCACTCCCGAAATGGTCAAAAAAGTTTATCAGACCACACAGCAAAAATTAGAGACAGTTAGAAGAAGATTAGGGCGCCCGGTCACTTTAGCAGAGAAAATTCTGTTCGGTCATTTAGATGATCCACAAAATCAAGAGTTAATCCGAGGTAAAAGTTTTCTGCTTCTAAGGCCAGATCGCGTGGCGATGCAAGATGCGACGGCACAAATGGCGATTCTACAATTTATGTTAGCTAATAAAGACGAAGCTGCTGTCCCCTCAACTGTTCATTGCGATCATTTGATTCGCGCCCAAAAAGGCAAAGAAATTGATATGCAGACTTCTAACAAAGAGAACGAAGAAGTTTTTAATTTTCTAGCAACGGCTGCTTCAAGATACAATATTGGATTTTGGAAACCAGGCGCTGGAATCATTCATCAAGTCATCTTAGAAAATTATGCTTTTCCAGGTGGATTAATGATTGGTACCGATTCGCATACGCCTAATGCCGGTGGTTTAGGAATGTGTGCTGTGGGTGTGGGTGGATCCGATGCCAGCGATGTAATGGTAGGTCTTCCTTGGGAAGTAAAAAACCCGGAATTGATTGGCGTTCACTTAAAAGGAAAAATGAGTGGATGGACTTCTGCAAAAGATGTCATTTTGAAACTGTGCGGATTGCTAACTGTAAAAGGTGGAACAGATCGTATCGTTGAGTATTTTGGTGAAGGCACGGCTTCTATCAGCTGCACTGGCAAAGCCACGATTACTAACATGGGTGCCGAATTAGGCGCTACCTGTTCTGTTTTTCCTTACGATGATCGTATGAGTGTTTACTTAAAGGCTACTGGCCGTGCTGA
>JAYSSX010000218.1:0-4319 GCA_043720315.1 Pseudobdellovibrionaceae bacterium
ATCCGTTTTGCGAGCCAACACCAAACTTCTTGTCTTAAATTTCCCGCATAATCCGACAGGGTATATCCCTTCCCAAAAAGATATCAGTCGAATCATACAAATTTGTACAAAATATGGTGTGTTGATTTTTTCAGACGAAATATATTATGGCCTAGAATTGAATCCTAACAACCGCTTCAAAAGTATTGCAGATCAAACGGCGCACTGTGTGACAATGAGTGGCGCTTCGAAGGGACTGGGCCTGCCAGGTTTGCGTTTTGGCTGGCTAGTTGTAAAAGATCCGCATTTGTATGATCAGCTGCTAAGTTTAAAAACCTACACTTCGATGTGTGCGCACCAAACAAATGAATATTTGGGGGTCATGGCTATTCGTGCGGCTCCACAGTTGTTAGTTAAAAATTTGATGATTATAGGTGAAAATTTAAAGCGTGCCGAAACTTTTTTTAAAAAACACGAATCCAAATTCACATGGCTGCGCCCCGACGGAGGATCCATTTCGGTTTTTAAACTTAACGAAGGCTCGGCGGATAAATTTTGTCATAATTTGGCTGAAAAATTTGGCGTCGTATTGTTACCCATTCTACATATGGGTTTTGAGGATCAATTTGTAAGAATGGGATTTGGCCGCAAATCTTTTTCTAGTAGTCTTGAAGTGTTCGACCAAGCGATGGATTCAATTCTGGATTTTTAGTTCAAACGTCAGGCAGGGGCGTTCTTTTCCGTCTGGCCAAACAGAATTATTTTGCTGCACGAATTGAAAGCCAAATTTTTGATGAGCTCTTAGCGACGGAACGTTGTCATGCCTGTGTTCAAGGATAATGGATTTTTTTCCAGACTGCTTTTTGGTCCAGACAATACAGCGGTAAAAAAACAGCTGTGATATTCCTAATTTACGGAACTCCTCCTTGAGATAAATACTGCCGGGTGTTTAAGCAAGGCTTCCAGTCGAACATCCCTAGACTTTTCCCAAAGATTTGGTCCTAATAAAACGATTATAAATTCAGTCAAATCTTTTGGATTTTGCATTTTCATTGTTATGATTGTAGCGTATTTGAACGGGAGACTTAATGATAAAACTATTTTTCTTTATTTCTATACTATTCCTTAACGCCTGTGCTGTGATGCCACTGAACAGTCGGGACCTTAGTTCCGATAGTTCGGTCGATCCCAATAAATTGCCTCGAGTTGATTGGCAGATTCAGTCAACCAATTTAAATCTAAAGGGCTTGGTGTACACTCCTTTTTTCGTTAACGGAGAGGATCTTACTCTTTACTCGGGTGGGTATGGTTCAGACCCAAAAAATGGAGTCCTTCGTTTGGACACTACGATTTCGGGGGGATATTTAAAAGAAAGAATGGTTTTAAAGTCGGGTCCCGATTTAAAAAATTATAATTATTTTCGCGCCCCGAGAGTAGCGAAAAGTGGTTCAGAATTGTGGATGTTGGCAGAGATCTCGGGTTGCTACGAAGGCTGCGATTCCTCCGAGAACCCTAAAAGTTTAGGTGTGTACCATTCTACTAATGATGGATTGGACTGGAAATTTATCGATTACGTTAAGGTAGATGGCAGCAGGTATGTGGCTAAATGGTTTGGTCACGTGGGATTAGTTTATAATCCTTCCGGCAGTCTCAATTTAAATTTAACTGACCTTGCTAAAAATCGGTTTATTACTATTGGTGAAGACAGAAATATTTTTGTTTCTGCCGACGGCGTAAATTACAAATCGATACCGATGAAACATCCTTTTCCAAAAGACAGATTGGTATTTGCCAGTATGGCAAAAACTCCTTACGGATTTCATTTAATGTCGAATGCAAATTGGAGCGATTCTTATTACACAACGACGGTCAGACATTTGTTTTCAAAGGATCTCATCAACTGGAATCCCATCGAATCGAATGCCTTTTTAAAGAATCCTAAATTTTATAAAGGCATTCATCTTAGTTACGATGAAAAGGCCGATAAATTGTGGGCTGTTTCTCCTTGTGGAACCAATGAAGGCTGCGGTTTTGTAGCCTGGGTAAAACCTAAAAACTTTCTTGATACCTCACAGGTTTCCAATCAGACCGATTTTGTTCCCGTAGGCGAGTTTGTGTATATCAAGGGACAAACTGCTATGATCATAGATAAAACAAAAAAAGCCGCTAGTTATACCTATAAAGTTCGATTAGCAGATGGAACTTATGATTTAGGCTATACAAAAGAAATGATGACCTTTCCATTGAGTTCTTACAAACGGCAAGGCTGCATAGGAAAACCAGATGTTCAGCTGTGCGTTGGAGATACGATCTATGTAAATAAAGTTTTGGCGACCGTGATGGGGTATTTTGATGCAGATCCAGCTAAAATTAAATTTGCAATCAAATTTGTTAACACTGGGATAGTAGACACGGGGTATACTCGCGCAATGATTGCGTTGCCATAGTATGCACGAACCGAAAATTAGTTTTATTTCTTTTCCTGGAACAATTCACCTTATCGACAGTGATCAAAAGCTATTGCAGGTTTCTTCGTTACTTAAGGAAAGTCGGAAGTTAGGTTTCGACACAGAAACGCGCCCCAGCTTTAAGGTTGGCGAAATTTACAAAGTCGCGCTTTTGCAATTGGCGACAGATAATGATGCTTTCCTGATTCGTTTGCATTTTATAAAGGAATTTCAAATTCTGAAAGATATTTTTGAAGATGAATCTGTCGTTAAAGTAGGATTGGCCATTCGTGATGATTTAAAGTTGCTTAGAAAAACTTTTTCATTTGAGCCTAAAAACTTTATAGAACTGCAGACCATCGCCAAAGAAAAGAAATTGAAAAATTTGGGATTGAAGGGAATGACTGAGGAAGTTTTAGATGCGCATTTGACCAAAGGCCCCAAGTTAACCAATTGGGAATTGCAAGCCCTAACCGATAGGCAATTAATGTATGCTGCGACTGATGCCTGGATAGGCTTAAAATTATTCGAAAGACTTCAAATTGAAATCAAACCGGCTTAATTCGTAAACCAAATGGAATGAATTAAATCATCTTTAAATCGGTAAATGGCTACCACATGGGATGGTTTAGAGGCGCCTGTTACACCTGTGACCCATTCCTCGTCCAAAACTGAAGACTCTAAAACCACGCGACTTTTTAATTCGCAATACAGATCAGGATTTTCACTGAACCTTTTTGCGTAGAGGACTTTTAATTCTTCAAGACCTTCCAGAATCTGTTCGTTATTGGCGAGACGAAAAGCTCTGACGTCAGGGTGATAGAATTTGGCAAATTCATTGAGGTCACCTTTGTTATAGGCGTCCAACTGCCCCTGACATAAATAAAGCATACGTTCTCTTTTAATATTCATTTTAACAAATCCATTGCATTATATTCGATTTTAGTAATATTTGAAGGGCTTTTAATCACATTAAATAAACTGACCGCAACGGCTTGCGGATCAAGAAGTTGATTTTTTTCTTTTAGTTCTTTAAATTTTTCGACGTTTTTAAACGATTTCAGATTTTGCTTACGAATGGTTTCCTGCATCTGAGTATCCATCACTCCAGGATAAAACGAAAATGTCTTAAATTTACCAGAATCAGAAAACTCAAGATTTAAACATTCAGTAAACATTTTAAGCCCGGCCTTCATCGTACAATAGATCGACCAATTAATAAAAGGTCTCATAGCAGCTCCAGAACTGACATTACAAATAGTGACTTGGGTAGATTTATTTAAAAATTTCTGCAATACCCATTGGGAAATCATCATAGGTGTATGCAAATTTAATTGGTAAGATAACTGAACTTCCTTCTCTTTGAGTTTGTCGATAAAATGAATCGGCATCACGGTCGCTGCATTATTAACTAAAACAACGTGATCCATTTTAAAAGGAATCTTTTTGCTCGCTAAAAACGATGACAGTTTAGCGCAGGGATTTTTTGCCGAAGATAAATCCCATTTAAAAAAATAAAAATCGGAATGTTTAAATTTATTGGTTCTAGCAATTCCTACAACTTGATAACCATCCTGCAAAAATAGATTTGCAAGGGATAGTCCTAAGCCACGAGAGGTGCCGGTAATGATGGCTACTTTTTTCATTGCCGTAGAATACAATAAAGGCAAATAAGGGGAAAGGGTAATTTTTATAGATTATACGTTTAAAACTGAAATTTTGAGTAAATGTTCAGCGTCAATCCTAAGATATAGGTATCAAGAATTAAACAGTCAACGAATAACATTGTCGGAGTATCTGCTTCGGTGACAAAATACCTGAATCGATTCTTCCAAAGAGGTAACTATGAAAACTATCTATTTTCTAATGATTTTTTTGATCGGACTTTCTGCC
>JAYSSX010000219.1:0-2444 GCA_043720315.1 Pseudobdellovibrionaceae bacterium
TCGGACAATGGATTGTAACGGATGATTCTTTGTAAACCAGAATCTATCACTGCATTGATACCATTCACGGTTACCGAGGATTCGGCAATGTTTGTAGTCAGGACGATTTTTGGTTCAGTTGATGTCATGGCCTCTTTTTGCTGACTTAATTCAACTTGGCCATGCAGTTTAAACAATCTATATGCCGAGCAAATTTCGGATTTCTCCATTAGCTGAAATAAGAATTCAATCTCACTTTTTCCAGGTAAAAAAATCAGGTACGATTTTCCACTGGTATTCTTTACTATTATTTCTTTGATCTGTTTAAATAACGACTGTGAAAAATTAAAATCGGATCGAACCAATTGGGGTTCTTTCGATTTAACCACATCTAATTTATAGATATGTTCTTTAATTTCATAGACAGGGCAGTCGCTAAGGTACTGACTGAGTTTGTCGGTCTGAATCGTTGCCGACATTACCACAATTTTAAGATCCGGGCGGTCCAACATCTGTAATTCAAATAACAAGGCCAGTGCAAGGTCGCTATGAATTGAACGTTCGTGAAATTCGTCCAAAATCACAGTATCGACATCCGAAAGTTTCGAGTCGTTCATTAACTTTTTTAGTAACAGGGCCTCGGTCAAAAAGATAAGTCTGGTATTGCCATTCGTCTTATTTTCGAACCGAACCTGGTAACCCACTTCGTTTCCCAATTGCCAGGCGTTTTCGAAAGCAATCCGCTCCGCTAAGCTGACAGCTGCAATTCTGCGCGGCTGCAAAACCAAAATCTTTTTTGAACTTTGTTTAGTAAGGGCAGCTGGTATTCGAGTCGATTTACCCGAGCCAGGGGTCGAACAAATCACTACGTTGGAATTATTTTGAATGAGGTCAGTGATTGATTTTAAGTGTTTATCAATGGGAAGGGAAATCATGTATAAATCAAAATCATGAACTCAGATTTTTTTTCTTTTACCAGAGGCAAAATATCTTTTATTTTTCCCTCTAAAATCTGTTCATTTTCAGCAGTTAAGTTGCAAACCAAAAGAATTTTTCTTTGTGGAAAATGTTGAGTCAGCTCAGTCAAAGTTTTTTCAAATCGATAAGGCGTATCCATAATTACGATAGGCGATTTTTGTTTGGTCAAAGCTTCCCAGTCTTTTTGGCGCCGCTGATTTTCGGCGGATAGGAAGCCGCGAAAGTAAAATTGTTCTAATCTTTCCGACGCTAAGGAAATCAGGCCCATCAATGACGATGCCCCAGGAACAGCGACTGTTTCGATCCCTTGTTGGCGGCAAACTTGGACTAACTGCCAACCCGGATCACAAAAAGAAGGCGTTCCACAGTCAGTTATTAAGGCTACTTTATGTTGTTTGCACAATTGCGCCAATACCTTAACTTCTTCTTTTGTAGTGTGTTCGTTTAAAAATTCCATTTTGCGATGGGTAATCCCATGCGCTCTTAAAATCTGAGTTCCTTCTTTTCGTTCTTCTAGGATCAGATATTCCGCTGACTCCAGAACTTCTTTGGCCCGAAATCCTAAATCATCTTTATTCCCAATGGGAGTGGCAACGATAAATAAGGCCATTACAGACTTTCTATAAATTGGACGGTGTCATCCGTAACTTGTTGAGCCACGGCTGAAACCGAGGATCGCATCAAGTGATGTGGATGCGCCTTCAATTTTGAAAAAGTTTGAATTTTTGAAGTGCTAAAAAGTTTTTCAGCCAAAATTTTTGATTGTTTAATGTTGATGACCTTGTCGGACTTAGAAAGAAAAGTAAGATTTTTAATATCTGACTTTTGACTGAGGAGTATCTTTTTAAAAGTGACTTGTCCCAACTTAAATATTTGATCGGCAGAGGCAATCGGGATGTTTTGCATGTAAATGCTAGGTTCCTTGAGCATTACCAAGATATCAGGATATTTAGTAAAATAAAATAAATTTTGAATATTTAAAACCTTTATAAATTTTAATAAAAATGGCCGCAAAAGTTTCAAAATCCGGTAATTCGGAAAAAAGTATGGGGAAATAAGGACCGTTGATTTTATTTTCCTCAGGACTTCAATTGCTGTCGTTTTGTTTTTACTAAGTGCTTCTACCATTGCCGGCGGAGTTTCTTGAAGTGAATTTACTAGCCTACAGATTAGAGCTCCGCCAGTTGAAAATCCAATGAGGTGAATTTCTTCGAAGTTTCCATGCACAGAAAGAATGATGTCATTCAGCCAATTTTCCCAGTAGATGTAGTCCACCATATTAGCCAGTTTATATTCTTTACCAAAACCGGGAATCAAAAGATTTAAAGTAGAGTATTTTTTTAATTCTAACTGGCTAGCGATGTCCTGCATTTCAGCCGGAGTTCCTAAAAACCCATGCAGCAAAACAACTAATTTTTTTTCCTTTGCTGTGCTTTGATGGAACTGACTCAGCAAGTGTTTTGGGATCTCTCTAAAATCAAATTTTA
>JAYSSX010000220.1:0-11892 GCA_043720315.1 Pseudobdellovibrionaceae bacterium
CGTCGACAATGTAAAGAAGGTGGCGAAATCGCCTTGGCCATCGAATTGAGAAGGAGACGTAGTTAAGCTGGCCTTAAACATAAAATCGACAGTGTTCGACATCTTGTGACCAATATAGGTCAACCCGTCGAAGTATGTGTTTTTGCCGTCGGCTTTTACTAAATTGATTCCGGCTTCGGCGCCCCAGTAAATAGTAGGATACAAGGCCCACTGTTTTGATCCGTGAATATGGGTACTGTGTTTGCCAGTGCCTTCCCAATTGTCGTTATTTTCAACGGCGCAGTGGTATCCTGAATAATCAAAATCAATTCCTAAAATATTTCCATTGCGAGAGTTAGAATTATAATATTTATTTGAAACATATTTTAATACAAGATTGGTATTGGCGGTTAAGATTGATTTATATTCCCCGTAATAGCGAAGATTCAAATGATCGCCGAAATCGGCGTAATTTACACTGCCGCCTCGAATTCCCATTTTAAATATGGGATTAAATTGATAACCAATGCCTCCGACAAACGCGGGTTCTTTTTGAGTTTGGGTGAGGCCATATTCGATATAGTTGGTGGCGATCAAGGCCTCGCCAAATAGTTTTCCGCCGCTAGAGGCTGGATCCTTCACGGTACTGGTTTGTGCGTTTGCATAGCCACCTAGGCCGCAAAGTAATATAAGGAGAATGTACTTACGCATGCTCATTTAATTCTATAGAAAAATAAAGGAAGATATACGTTTGCATTTGTTTTTTTACTATCGCTGGACTTTGATCTACTGCAGTGATATTTTTTTCACCGGCATGACTACAAATTTATCGGTACTAAATACCAATCAAAAATGGAAAGACGTTACCCTAGTAGCGTTCGATACGGAAACCTCGGGTGCTTATCCTATTGGATCTGATGTCGTAGAGTTTGGTGCCGTAAAGTGGAAAAATGGCGTTGAAGTGGCGCGAATGAATTTTCTATTTAAACCACGCAAACCCATGTCTGATTTTATTATTGGTATTCACAAGATAACAAATGAAATGGTGGCTACGGCCCCGTTAATTGGCGAAAAGTTGCAGGATATCCGCGACTTTTTAGATGGCGCGGTTTTGTTAGCGCACCATGCACCTTTTGATATGGGTTTTATGGCTTACGAATTTGAAAAGGCTAAAATTCTGCTACCCAGTTACCCGGCGATTTGCACCAGTTTACTTGCGCGCAATGTGATTCCTGAAAGTGTTAATCATAAGTTACAAACATTAGTTAAGTATTTAAAAATAGATGGCGGCCAGGCACACAGGGCTACAGATGATGCTTTTGCCTGCCTGGAAGTCGGATTGAAGTGTATGGAGCGCGTTGGCCACGAAGCTACCTTAGCCGAAGTTTATGCTAAGGTCGGAAAGGATCTGCGCTGGAATGCCTACACTATTTTACAAAGTGGCAGTTCGCACATTATGAATGTTTGTAAAGCTTTGGAAAATGATCAAAGTTTAAATATCATCTACGACGGCGGAAGCCGTGGCGGGAATACTCGCAAAATTAAACCAGTGGGAATTGTTCGGAATCCTGATGGCGACTATATCAAGGCATTCTGTTTTATTGATGCCATTGAAAAAAGATTCTACCTATCCAAAATTTCCGACATGGAAATTACTGATTAGAAGCAAGTTGGAGAGCGCTATTGATTAGCGGCGCGATCTGCCTTGTAGTCTTCCGTGTATTTTTTGATTTTACGGCCCAGCTCTTCCAGCTCTTTAAATTCGTCTTGCGAACGTAATTTAAACGGACGGCTTTTTCCATCAATCAAATCAGTTAAATACTTCTCAAAAGCGTAGATGGGACCAGCAATTTTGTGACTAATAATTTTACCAACAGTAAATAAACCAGCACTAAATCCAACGGAAATCAGAAAGAAAGTAATGATATACGGAATTAGAAATTTATCTAATAAAGTTTTATTGTTTCCAATTAATTCGATCATTGTTACTCGCATGTAGGTAAATGAAAACACGGCAGTTATCAGACTAATTCCAAATCCAATACCCAAAAGTAAAAAACAATACTTCAATTGGAATTTTGGATTGATCCAATACATTCGGCGCGCATTATTTTCCGGCCACAATAATTCACCCTCTTTAACAATGGCGTAAACGATTAATCCGTATCCAACCCATTGTAAAGCATCGGCAATGTTAAATGCAGGACTTGAGGTGTTCACGGTGCCAACGACGATAAAGTCTACCACGTGACCCCAGATAATACGGTCAGTAACGTTACCTAAAATGCCGCCTAATAAAATAGACATTCCAGTTCTTAAAGTTAAAGACTTAATCGGAAGCAAGTATTGTATCAAAGCATATGTACAAACCAGGAAAGCCCCACCTGTAGATAAAGAAACGACTCGAAGTACTGGCGGAAGATCTGAAAATAGTCCCAGCATTGCGCCTGGATTGTGATGTAAAACAAATCCTAAATATCCGAATGATTGAATTCCATCTAAACCGACGGCCCATTGTTTTGTGATGCGATCTAAAAACCAAGTTATTAACAAGGGGACAAATACAATAAACCATTCGTGTTTTTTCATAGAGTTTATCTTAACAAACTTAAGGAATTCATCAATCAGCAATGCAAGTTTGGTCACGACCTTTACTTTTAGCTTGGTACAAGGCCTGATCAGCCCGCTGGAGTAAAGTCGAGTTCGTATCACTTAATTTGAAGTAAGCCACGCCCAGACTGATGGTTAACAACGATTTTAGTTTTAAATTTTTAATATTGTTTCTTAAGCGCTCGGCAATTTCAAGGGCCGATTTTGGACTGACATCAGGTAGAATAATTGTAAATTCCTCGCCGCCATAGCGATAAACAGAATCAAAATTACGCAAAGATTTTTGGAGTTGTCCGGCAATTTCTTTCAGCGCGGTATCGCCTTCGGGATGACCAAACTGATCATTATAATTTTTAAAAAAATCAATGTCGATCATCAGTAAAGAAAGCGGGCGTAGGTGTCTTTTGGTTCTTTCAATTTCCTTATTAAAATCTTCTTGAAAGGCGCGCTGGTTTTTGATTTGAGTGAGGGGGTCAATGTGTGCGAGTAGCTCCCACTGCTGTTTTTGCTTAACCATTTTATACTGCTGCGAAAGCTCTAGTAACTGAAGTTTTAGGACATCATTTTCCCAAGGTTTCAAAAAAAACCGATGAATGACGCCGGTTTGTATCGATTCTTTGAGGTCGCTGATTTGCATTCGGCCAGTAATAAGTACTCTTATGATATCTTGGTGAGTTTCTTTTACGGTTTCAAAAAAAGTGAGTCCCTTCATTTGCGGCATTTCAAAATCGCAAATAATCAGTTCGGGCTCTAAAATGTTCAGTTCAGCTAAGACCTTAGTAGGATCCTGCGCTGTAAAAACGTTAAACTCGTCGCGCAAAAGCCTTTCTAAGGCACTGCTAACCATAATATCGTCATCTATAATTAATATACGCGGCTTCATTAATTCCAGACTACTCTTACGCCGAAAGAGGAGCAATATTTAATAAAGAGAGCTTACAAAAAAAGATCTATTGTGATTTGATCTTTAGATATTAGGAAGTTTATATGCCAATAAAAAAATCATCAAAGTTTTCTTTAGCTCTTTTATTTATTTCAGTAACTACTTTATTGCAAGGTCCAGCCTTTGCTGAAAAACGTAAGTACGATTTTTCGTGGGTTGAGCCTAAACAAAAAGCGATTCAAAAAATCGTCGATAAATCAGGAATCAATGCCAAAGAAATTGGTATGTACATTGCGATCAGTGATTCCACTGATCAACAAATCTTTAAATTAAATGAACAAAAACTGTATATTCCAGCCTCTTTGTCTAAACTGGCCACAACAACTGCTGTTTTGGAAAGTTTTCCGCCAGGGACGACTTTTAAAACCCAGATTTTAACGACTGCCGAGCAAAAGGGAAGTCAACTTCAAGGTGATCTTTATTTAAGAGGCGGCGGAGATTCCGGTTTTGTGTCAGAAAGTATGTGGTACCTAGTAAACGTTTTTACTAGAAACCAGATTTTAGAGGTTACTGGCGATATTATTGTTGATGATACATTGTTTGATTCGGTTCGGTTTGACCCAACTAGACCAGATATCAATGTCGATCGTGCTTATGATGCTCCGGTGGGGGCAATGTCCTTTAACTGGAACTCGGTAAATGTTTTCGTGCGCCCAGGAAACAAAGTCGGCGATCCGGCCAAAGTATTTATCGATCCTGATAATGGTTTTGTTAAATTAAAAGGTTCTATTACTACAGTCTCAGGTGCCAGTGATATTCAAATCTCAAGAGACGAAAATCAGTTAGATGATACCGACACGATTTCTGTTGGTGGTAAAGTCAGTATCAAAGATGGCGAGTCCGTGACCTATAAAAGTATTACCAAACCTGATCTGTGGTCAGGTTACAATTTAAAAACGTTTTTGAAGGACCGCGGAATTGTCGTTCGTGGCAAAGTAATCATCGGAAAGACTCCGCAGGATGCAAAAGTTCTAGCCCAAACGGATAGTAAACCGATTGAAGGGTTATTAAATGATATGAATAAGTTTTCTAACAACTATGTTTCCGAAATGTTAACTAAATCGATAGCATCGTTGTCACAGTCACAGGCTACATTAGGAAAAGGTGTGGAAAATATTAAAGCGACCTTAAATCGCATTGGATTGGAAAACTCTGAATTTACAATTATTAATCCTTCAGGAATTAGCCGTAAAAATCAAATTACTCCACACGCTTTATGGAAAATTATTACTTATTTGCAAAACCAGTTTAACGAGCAGCCCGAATTATTTATGTCTCTGCCTATTGCTGGGGTTGACGGTACTTTAAAGAAAAGAATGAAAGGCACTAACGGCGAACGTTGGGTGCGCGCAAAAACGGGAACCATGGATGGGATCGTTGGTCTGGCCGGATACGCTGGCAGAAGAGACGGGATGGTTATTCCTTTTGCGATGATATACAACGGTGGCGTGGACGCAGCGAAGGTTCGACAATTGTTCGACCAAATTGCCGTTGAGTTAGCGACGACAAATTAATGAAATATAAAAATTTAGTTCTTCACTTATCTTTATTGGCATTTTTAAACACTGCCTATGCGCAGGAAGCTGCTTTCACACCAGAAGCCGCGCCGACTACAACGCCGATGGCCGCAGAATCGAAGCCAGGCGGAACGCAAGTTCAGCCAGAGGCAAATCAAGAGGTGCAGCCGGATCTGCAAAGAGAAACGGCGGCAGAAAAGAAGCCTGGTAAATTTGCGAAGAAAATTTCTAATTTTAAAAAGAAAAGAAGAATAAAAAAAGTTTCCGGGCCCACCGAAGCCGAGCTAGCTAATACTCCCAAATCTTTGGAAGTATCTGCGCCAAATTCTTTGACCAAGTCAGAGGAATCTAACGGTGATGAAACTCCTTTAACATCAGGATTGTTTAGTCGATCTGAAATGCGTGATCCAGGAGATATCACTCAAAATGAAACAGGCGCCAAAAGTGCCGCTGCTGTGGACGCTTTAGTTGAGCAGGAATTTAATGCAAGTGCCCCTGATGATTCAAGTGAAAACTCCGAAGATACTCCTGTGGCTTTGGAAGAAATTCAGGGCGAAAAGTATCTGACTCCTTATCGTCCTTGGCGGGCTCCAAACTACGCTAATCAAGAGGAAGCTATTGGATATACTAAGGATACATTTTCAGTTCCTAAAGGGTTAGAAATTCCATATAAATTTTGGTTAGACATTTATACCAAATACACTACCGATCAGGGTGTTTTGCACGATGCCGAGCACATGGAAATTGTATACGATGTTCTTGATTTCACTTCGATCACTCGTCGTGGAGATATAAATATTTACCAAAAGGAACATTTAAAACTAAGCATGGTAAAATCGGCGAAAAAACGCGTGGAAGTTATGTTGAAAAAATTCTCACGATTAAAAGATCCCGGTTTATTAGGACCAGAGGAATTAAAATTTTGGAAACAATTCGAAACGCTAGAAGGCAAAACTAAATTTATTTTAGCGACGAAAAAGAATCGTCTACGTTTTCAGTTAGGACAAAAAGATCGCATCGTTCAAGGTATTTATTTTTCTGGGAGATATATTGAAGACTTTGAAAAAACGTTTCGTGAGATGAATATTCCTATTGAAATGACTCGACTAGTTTATGTCGAAAGTTCATTTAACGTTTTGGCGCGTTCTAAAGTGGGAGCCAGCGGTTTATGGCAGTTGATGCCAGGTACAGCTCGTCCCTATATGATGATCAATGAAGCCATTGATAAACGTAATCACCCGCAAGAGGCCGCAAAGGTTGCTGCTAAGTTACTAAAATTTAATTACAAGTTATTGCAAAGTTGGCCTTTAGCGGTGACCGGATGGAATCATGGTCCGAATGGTATATTGCGATTAACCAAGAAATATAAAACCCGTGAAATTGGCGATTTGGTGGCGAACGTAAATTCGAAAAAAAGTTTTGGATTCGCTTCACAAAATTTTTACGCTAGTTTTCTAGCCGTTCTTGAGGCGGAAAAAAATGCACCGAAATATTTTGGTGCTTTGAATTGGTCACAGCCACTTGATACTTTCGATTTTAAATTGCCTAAAGATGTTGCGTACAAAGAAATCAAATCTTGGTTTGATGATGATGATTTGAAAACGCAAATTTTTAATCCGCATATCAACAAGCCAGCGCGATTAAATCGAGTGAAAATTCCAAAGGGCGCTATCATCTCTATTCCTAAAGATGCAAAAGGCAAAGTGCCTTTCTTAAAAGAGAAATCCGCTAGCAGCGAAATATAGGGCGCAGTGAAAAGTGTGTCGCACAACTACCTGTGGTTGTGAACCGCGATTAAACGGAACCCAACTGGTTATTGTAAATTTTGAACTTGAGCAACGTAAGGAAGATTGCGGTAGAAACCTTGGTAATCCAAGCCGTAACCAACGACGAAGTCATTTGGAATTTTGAATCCGACGTAATCCAATTCACAAGGAACTTTTAAAGCGTCAGGTTTTTCCAAGAAAGCAATTGTTGTAAGACTTTTTGGTTTACGTGACATCAATGCCGTTTTTAAATAATTCATAGTAAGGCCAGTATCAACAATGTCTTCAACAAGAAGAACATGTTTGCCTTCGATAGGGCTGGATAGATCCAATGTAACTTTCACTTCGCCAGATGAAGTTGTTCCACCATGATAACTAGAAACGCCGAAGAATTCGCAAGAAATGTCAGTGTCGATATTTCGAATTAAATCTGAATAAAATACGAAGGAGCCTTTTAAAACACAAATCGCTACAACTTCTTGGCCTTTAAATTTCTTAGTCAGTTTATCGCCAATTTCTTTTACTTTTGCTTGGATGTCTGATTCTTTGATGTAAGAAGATAGTTTTAAGTTGGTCATTGTGTAATCCTTTTTATACAAAAGAGTTATTCATTATTTCGCCGAAACCACCGCCACCGGGAACAATGTAATCTTTAGGATTTAAACCCTTTTCAAGATCCCAATGAGTCCCTGGAACAGCACTTAAAGCTGCCTCAGGCGACAATCCTCGGTCAAGCCTTAAAGCATAGATAATCACATCAGGATGCGCCTGAGTGAGGTTTTTTAGGTATTCAGGGGTTACAATCAAATGCAGGGCAATCATTTTTGAATGTGCACCAGGTACCAGCTGTTTATAATGCTTCATCGCTGCAATCAGGGTATTTCCGGTAGCTCCCATTGGATCTGGAAACAGAACGATTGAATCATCTTTTCCGCCACCAATTTTGGTCGAGGAAATTTCAGTTCCGGTGACTTGATCTTTACTGTTCACTGCGCGCGAAGCAAAAATATGATCTTGCCTTAAGCAACTGGGTTCAATGATATCGTGCAAAAAATCATAGCAAATGTGACTAGGGTAAGTGCCAGCCCGAGCAATATTGACCGAGATTACTTTTTGTTGCGGGTTAATTCTTTGGCCTTCTAGGAAGACCGTTGGATGAATCTCCCACATCCTGGTTTTAGTTTTAAATTTTTCGGTGGCAAATTGATCGCTAATGCAATTGCTCAAAAGGTAACGATACAAAGATTCTACCAAACGATTGATTCTGGGCTGAAGGGTTTGTTCGGAACAAAGTTCAGCCAACAGTCCGTTATAAAACGGGTTATCAAAAATGAAAATGTTAGAACCGTATTTGTGGTGAAGCTCATTTTTAGGTTTAGTCATTGAGAATTAATTTTACCTATCATTTACTGGGGTGGAAATTTCACGTTATCAAGCTCATCAACCGATTTTCCATGTTTTTTAAAGAGTCTTCGGTTATTTCGTTGGCCAATTTGTTCGTTTGGTTTCGGAGGAAGTTCGCCCTTAATTGCGTTTGCTGAAAAAGTGACTAGGTTTAATTCGTCAATCAAGTAGCTGCCTTGATACCAAGTAATTTTGCCCGGAATAGAATCGGCAATGGCGTAGTATTTAATATCATCTTTAACTTCAAATCCAACAATGGTTATAGCGTGATAGACATCATCAAAAGTCACCGGCCAGCCATTAGATAAAGAAATTTCAATCAAAGATAAAATTTTGCTGCTGTCATATCTGTAGCCCCAATATCTTTCATCTAGATATTTGACCCAACCCAAATCGGAATCCTTTGTAGGTTTCACCAAAACCATCGCATCAATGTCTTTGTTATCCGCAAATTCTGAACCCATCATTTTCGCTTTGGTGTCTGCAATCGAAATTTCTTGGTCAAACCAGTTCGTCGTCATTTTAGGTTTGCCGTACCACTTGTCTAAAAAATCGGCGATAAAGGTTTCGGCATCGGCATCGGTTTTTAACGCACGCAATTGATCTTTAATACTTTCCAAAGCGTAAACATCAATCAGAGGAGTCGGGCGCGGCTCTTCCATAAAGGTCAAGGCCACCATATAATCTTCCATAGGCCTATATAGAATTTGCGCAGGATTTACTGCGGATTTTGAAATTTGTCTTCCATGTTTAAGAAGAGCATCCCAATATTCAATCTGCCAACCACCTTCGTTATCACCTAGGTAAAAGTCGCCTTTAGTTTTGTAGATATACATCATTCGTTCATAGTCGACCCAATACTTAACATCTTTTTCAACATTAACCATAAAGTCCAAATTTTCACGGTAAAGTGCACGTGACTCTAACATGTTGCTCATCGCATAGGCCCAGCAATGTGATGTGTAGGCCTGATCGCGAAGGTTGTGCAGTGGCAACTGTACGCCGGCGAGCGCGGTTAAGGAAATAAAAAAGAGTAGTATCGAAAGAGTCACTTTTTTCATGAAATTCCTTTTTTCCTGCTATTAAATTTAGATAGGGGGTGCGCTGGCGTCAACGATTATTAGGTTGCGTTTAAATGTTATTCCGCTCCATCAGGTTCAAAACTAAAAAACAATGTGAATTCGGTTTTAGACGCTTTGAAATCGGGTGACTGGAAAATCTTAAACAAGTCTTCAGTTCCCAAAAAATCCTCTTCGGAGAGAAAAACTCTGTGAGGCAAAACGCCAACCAGCATAAAACCTTGGTTTTTGGTAAGTTCAAAATTACTTTGAAATGACTTCTTAATGATTCCACTATCGTTTGTTTCACGAAATGAACGCATGATTTCGATTTCGCCTTTTATAGTGTCGCCAGACTCGGAAAAAGTGACCGCATGTGCTAAACCCATGTACTGATTTTCATCGTTAGACTTATTATCAATGTACCACTGAATATTCGTCCGTCCCGGTTCAATTTTTCTTTCCATTTTTTGCAAAGTTTTAATATTGCGGGTGCTTAACTTTTTATTCAAATCAGTGATTGCTCCCATAAATCCATCAAACTGAGTAAATTGGCCGGTCTTCATACTTTCTTCTTTTAAGAAGTTTAGTGTGGCCTGATCTAATTCGGCATAAAGGACTTTTAATTTCAGGGGTTTTGTTTTTTCGGCAGCGTCCGTATAACCCGCACCTGTACTTCGTGCCGAAAGTGTCTGTGAAATTGCGGAGCCGGCAGAGGGATTAGAAAAAGCCTCTCTGCCACCTGTCATCGCCACAGGTGCAGCGGTAGTTGTTGAACCTGAAGGAGTACTGGCTGGCTCGCTGGCAGCCATTTGCGAGTTAGAGGCGGCCTCGGTTTGTAAACCCTGCTTTTCAACTATGGTGGGACCACTTTTTAAATATTCGACGCGACTTTGAAGATCTTCTCTTTGCTTTTTTCGAATATAAAAGGTCGCGCTAAAAACGATACAAAAAATCAACGCCATCTGAAACCAAGCACTGGAATAGAACTGCTTCATTGCTGGCGGCTTTTTGGGAATAAAAAATTCCATATCGACGCCACAGTTAGCGCAATACCTATCTTTAGGTTGGGAAAACCCACACTTAGGACAATTAATTAGCATGTAAAAATCTTATCACAACGCGGCTACTTCTAAAGACAAAGAATGCATATTGACGCGCTGGCTATTTGATTCTAACTTTCCAAAAGATTTAGGGAATTTAAGAATTATGACTAAGGTCCAGCCTGACCAACACATTCCAGTTCTGTGCGAAGAAGTCGTCGATTTTTGCGATCAGGTTTATCAGCAAAGAGTCGCACAAAACCAGCTTCCATTTCGGTACTTCGATGGAACTTTTGGCCGCGGTGGCCACATGAAAGCCATTTTGCAAAAGTGCGAACACACAGAGGTGACAGCTTTTGATCAAGATTTACAAGCCATTGAATTTGCCAAAACTCATTTTGCGAGCGAAATAGAATCTAAAAAAATCCAGATTCTACATCGTAATTTTGCTGACCTTAAAGAAGGTGAATTTCCATTATTTGATTTTATGTTAGTTGATTTAGGCGTTAGTTCGCCCCAATTGGATCAGGCGATTCGTGGTTTTAGTTTTTATCATGACGGTCCTTTGGATATGCGAATGAATCAAAATCAAGATTTAAGCGCGGAAAAAGTAGTGAACGAATATGACGAAGAGGATCTTATTCGAATATTCCGCGAATTTGGTGAGATCGGAAATCCAATCCGTGTTGTAAATGCGATTTTGGAAGATCGTCAAAAAAAGCGATTTACAACAACATTGCAATTAGCTGGCATGATAGAAAGAATTTGCGGATGGCACAAAAAAGGTTTTCATCCTGCGACTCTTTATTTTCAGGCAATACGGATTGAAGTGAATCAAGAATTGACCGTTGTGGAAACTTCGGTGGAAAGCTTGACCAAGTGTTTGGCGCCGCGGGGACGATTGGCCGTAATCACTTTTCACTCATTGGAAGATCGAATCGTAAAATATAAAATGAAAGACTTGGAAGCTTTGGGAAAACCAGTTAATAAAAAAGTCATTCAACCCAGCTGGGAAGACGGCAAAAAGAACGTTAGGGCCCGCAGCGCTAAACTAAGAGTTTTCGAACGTAACGTTTAGGTAAACGTTTAGGTACCAGGTCCTTTTAAGTGCATGTCTTTAAAAAGACCTGGTACCTAAAAACTCTTAAAAGCGTTTTGACAAACAATCACATCGACATATCCATTGATGGAGATGGAAGAGATTCTGTCGTTGAAACCATTGTAACCTAAGTCATCGGCGCTTTGACCATCTTGAAGACAAAATGATCGCCCTTGAAATCCCGGCTTCTCGTAGAAGCAAACCGTTTGTGCTTGTGCTTGCAACGCTGCAAAGGAAATCAGTAGTCCGGCTGCAATGGTTGCAAAGAAATATTTGTTCACAAATTGACTTCTTTCGTTTTAAATTAAATCTAAAAATGATTTATCACATTTATCGGGCGTTGAGTAAAAGACTGACTGCCGCTAAAGGATCTCTACTTTCAGATGTTAATTGCGGTTCAATCTTTGAATAGTTGTTGACGTTAATTTAGCATCAATGGTTTTAATAGGGCGTTATTGAAAATAATAAGGAGT
>JAYSSX010000221.1:0-3426 GCA_043720315.1 Pseudobdellovibrionaceae bacterium
CGATTTGGTCAGGCTGCGATGCTGGTACGTTCGCAATTCGCGCTTCTACTTTACGTGGGCAGGTGAAGGCGATCACCGTTGAGACGGACCAGCTTAAAAAATGGCAACTAGAAAGCCAGATCAAAGAAACCATTAAGAACTGCCAGTAAGGCGTTGTGTCGAAACAATTATTAATTTGAAGTCGCACCTGCGGCGCACAAACAGAAAAGTCTCATACTGAGACGTTCTTTCAAATCGAGCGTTTGTATAGAAGTTATCCACTGGGATGATTTCTATCCCTTCTCCTTTGGTTCCTACCTAAGCTTCATTCCAAAATGAAACAAGGCCCCTGATTTGCTTTAATATCGGGTATGAGGATTAAATTCTTCGGAGGATACAAATGAAAAACATCAGAACTTTCGACATTACAAAAAGGAAAACGAAGTTTTTTATTTTCATTCTTCTTTCAGCGGCAACCCTGACTTTAACCATTAACTGCGGCAAAAATAAGATATCCAATTCTGCTTCCAGCAACGTCGATTACCTTAGCCGAACAAAACCAGTCGCTATCTGTACTCGCGACGTAGGCAAAAACAGTGACCTCAGTGTCAGCGCTATGGCTTACAAAGAAAACTATTCCAGCAGCTATCGTGATGACTACATTCGACTTAAATTCACAACGATTCCTAGTGAATTCCAAACCAACAGTGATTTTGCTTTCCAAGTTTATCGCTGGAAAGTCAGCTCTACCGGCGCGGTGAGTTTGGATGAAACTCCACTTCAGCTGTATTTTGAGCAAAATACTAATGGGTCATTTGAATCGGTCGGCTCATCTGGTTACACCGATGTTATGTGGACCGACATTGATGCTACGTTAAAATTCCTTGGTACTACTGTCGGCTCTGGTTCAGAGTTTTTTAACCGGTTTAACATGGTGGTTAATTTGAAAGACGCCCAGAGAACCTATCAAGCGCTTAGGATCGTTTTTTACAATGGAAATACAGTGGCAAGAACTGCAGATCTGTTGATTCCTTCGGTTTATGCAGATCCCAACGATTACAAATGGCAGCCATCAAATTCGGCCGCCGAACGTCCGTTATCTATACAACAGTTACATCCGTTTTATTATGATCAATCGAATGGTTGGACAGCGGAACAATACCTTACTGACATGAATACGTTTTGCTTTTAGTGTGAGGACTCTTGGCTGACTTCCTCAGCCTGCAGATTTTCTCCATGCCTATATCGATCCACTAAGGTCAAATCATTGGTAGGAAAAGAAAACAACAATGCGTGTACATTTGAATTTTCATCTTCTTGAGTAATTGAGATGTAATGCAGGTCATTAATACCTGCATGATCATCATATTCCTTTATAAAAGTAACAAAAACGTTTCCCTTGGTATCTTGGTTACGCCAGATCTCATCAGCAGCTTCAATCGTTTCTTCCCGATACAATTCGCCCAACTCTTTATAGTCTTTATTGGGAATGTCTTTATCCGAGCGCACCTTAAGCATAGCGATGAATAATCCTAAAGATAAAGGATCACCCTCAGACAAAGAATCGCCCTCAATTGCGGCAAATTCCACTTCCTCGAAAGCCCGGTCAAAAACCAAATCACCCTTACGATACAAAGAAAGCAGTTCAAGGTCGTTAGTCACGAGATGCAAGAAAATAAAAGTAGGTTCATCGTCTTGAGATACATAAGTAACAGCCACATGATACAGGTCTTTATCATCGATAGCGCGAATAAAATAAAAAATCGGAAATTCTTCGTAACTACGGTCGTCGTGCCAAATTTCGGTTGGTTCATCCAAAGTTTGATCTAACATTTCTTCGAGATCTTCGAATTGGTCTTCGGTAACATCTGTGGATTTACGATTTTTGGTGTAACTTTCTTCGAACATGTCGGTGTATTTTTGGAAAAACGCATACAGGTCTTTTTGCGATTTGAAAACCAACCCTGTTGCTCGATCAATTACAATTTCCTCATGTCCCTTTTTCTTGCGACGAAGTTTAAATCCTCGTTTTTGATGCGCCTTCGGTTTTTTCGAGTGAATTTTTGACTTTGCGATACAAACCTCTTCATAAAATTCTGACCAAATTACCTAGACTTGTCATGATGGACCAAGTCATAGAAAACGTTTGCAAGAATTTAATTTTTTCTTAACCATAGAGTTAAGAGCATCGTTCGCAAGGAGGCGAAATTGTCAGATACAAGTTCGGCAGATGGTGTATCTACAACCATTAGTAAACTAGAGGAACATAGTTTAGAGAGAATGGAATCGCTGCTTCAGCAATCCGCTCTTGGCATTCATGTTCTTTTTGAAAATACCGCAATAGCAAGTGTTTATCGTGAAAAACTGGAAGAGAAAGACTTTTTTGATTTTGATAAAATGAAAAAAGTGCAAGATGTAATGACTCAGTTGATTGCGAAAAAAACATATCTCGAAAAAATGGCTTATATCAATGAACTTGATAAAGAGAGTTTTCAGATGTTAGTGCGAACCTATTTTCACATTGTGGAAAATACCGTTCGTTCGTCGCAACAAAATCATTAAGGAATCTGTTAATTGACCGATAAGTTTTTATGGTCTACGTAAGAACTTGCCTATTTTTTACACTTATTTCGATTTCACCAAAACTTTTTGCTGAATATCGCGTCTTTTTATTAGAAATTGGCCCGCGGCAATCGTCGGCCCCAGATCAAAGTCCTGCTGGTGAAAAACCTGCGGTTGCCCTTCGATATGTGACCAGCACCCTTGACCCACTTCAGTATAAATATTATTACCCGATTCAGACCGGTGATATCATCACTTACACACAAACTTGGATGTGCCGAGGTCGCACAGGTAACGGAACTCCATTTTGTCCAAACCCTAAAGCGAAAACCGCGACCGAAATCGATCCACCAACAAACTAACATCCAGTTTTCCGGAAATAACAAGCCAGTTTCGGCTTTTCTGCTAAAATATTAATTATATGTCTAGCGAAATTGCTGAACGAAAAAGAGATATTTCCAACGAGTTAAACGATATTCAATCGGATTATCGTCGGCGTAAATCTGAACTCTTAGACAATCAACAACTAGAAATTCAAAACATAAAAGAAAATTTTGAAACTCAGAGGAGCAGTTTAGAAGATACCAATCAGGCGGCTATAAATCACATCAAAAAAAGCCACGCGAATGAGCTTGAAAACGTAAAAGAACAAACCGAACAGCAGCTTCAAAACACAAAAGAGCAAACCGCTAAGTCCTATCAATCTTTTAAAAAATACTCTGATTCGAATGTCAAAAACTTGGAAGAACAAGTTCATGGCAAAGAAAAAGAAATCGAAGGCCGAATTTCGCAGTTAAATGAAAAAGAGAGTTATCAGCGCGATCAAATTCAAAAGAATTCAACTAACTTCTATCGTAAACAAGCTGAAAAATTCGAAGATTCTCG
>JAYSSX010000222.1:0-3849 GCA_043720315.1 Pseudobdellovibrionaceae bacterium
CCGCTTACTGAAATGTTGTCATCCAGAATAGTTAAAGCTTTGAATAGATTCAGTCGGCGTGCGGTACGCGTTTTGTTCATCAAAGTGCTTTGTCCATCCCCTGTTGCTAAGATGTATTTTTTAACTTCATAAGGATCGATATTTTCTTTATGAGCCATTACCAAAACAGCAGCACCAGTTACAAAGGCCGTTGCCTGTGAAGTTCCTGTCATATAGCCGTAAGAGTTATTCGGTAAAGTAGAAAGAATATTTTGGCCGGGAGCCGCGATATCTACCGTTTCAACTCCGTAGTTGCTAGAAGGAAGAACTTCTGTTCCTGGATCCACAGCGGTTACCGAAATAATATTATTTAATCCATAGTCAGCTGGAAAATATTTGTGTTGATCCGAATTAGATCGTTCGTTGCCAGCGGCCGCGACAAATAAAATTCCTTGGGCTTTGGCTTCCATAATTGCCGCTTGTTCATCGGCGCTGAATTCAGTACCACCACCTGAATAATTGATGATGTTAGCGTGCATCTTAACGGCATACTTAATAGAGTTGATTGTATTTTTTAAATTGTCAGTATTGGGAACTTTGGGATCATAGTATTTAAGCACCATTAAACTGACCTTTGGAGAGATTCCAGCAATACCTTTATTGTTAGAAGCCTCTGCGCCTATGATTCCGGAGATGTGAGTTCCATGACCATGATTATCAGTTAGATCATTATTGTTAGAAACAAAGTTCCAACCAGTAATGTCATCGACAAAGCCGTTATTATCATCGTCTACGCCGTTGTTGGCCTTGTTGCGGCCTTTGGCATCGAGGCCGGTTTCTCCTGGATTCTGCCAGAAATTATTTTTTAAGTCTTCGTGATTAACATCGGCGCCTGTATCAATAACGGCAACGACGATTTTTTTACTTCCCTGAGTAACATCCCAGGCTTTTGCGGCATCGATTTTTTTCAATCCCCAGGCTTGGTTGATAGCCGGATCGTTCATCATAACCTGCGGTTCATCATCGACTTCTTTAACTTTGTTCTTAGCTTCGCCTAATTCTTGTTGGCGAGAGTCCTTCTTTTTTGAGGCAAGGTTTAAGCTTCCAATCTGACCCGAATGAAATACAACGTAAGATCCCGCACCAATAATAAGAGCCGTAAGAGCTATAAACCATTTGTACATGTTGCCTCCTGAACTCTTATATGAGCAATAGGGGGGCCAGGAGATTCCCTAGTTGAGGCAGCTTAAGTAGGCAATATCATTAAATTATCAATGTGAAGTAGATATACGCTCTGTTACGGATTTGAATGCCTGTAAACCTTGTAGACACTGGTTGGGGAACTTAGTCTTCAATTCAGGCTGTTTTAGCCGGCTGTAAAAGATGAAGTTTCGCAAAATCAGTTTAACATAGGAACGAGTCTCATCGTAGGGGATATCTTCGATAAACTCGATAGGATCCTCTTTAAAACGCGAGTTCACCCAGTTTAAAACAGCCTTATCACCAGCATTGTAGGCCGCTGACATTAGGATTAACTGGCCATTGTATTTCTCAGAAAGGCTTTTTAAAAGTGAAGCACCGATGGGTATATTCACTTCTGGTTTATAAAGATCCTCAAAATGAGAAATGGATATTCCTGTTAAACTTTGCTGTTCACGGGCAGTAGAAGGAATTAACTGCATCAAACCGAAAGCATCGGCAGGGCTTCTTGCCAAAGGATTAAACGCTGACTCCTGGCGGATAATGGAATAGATCAGTTCGGACTCAATAGCGAATTTCTCGGCATTGTGTTCTATGAGTTCGTCAAATTTTTTAGGGAATAATAGATAGGGATTTTCCGAAAGTTGTTTTGATTTGAGATCCGAGGAAAGGGTTCCGATTTGCGAGAATAAAGGCAGGTAGAGGCCGGCTCGCGCATAAGACTTCAAGTAAAATAACCACTCTGGAGCTGATGTTTCCAATTTTAAGTTTTGGGTTTTATATTTGAGAAATCTTTCGAGGACATCGCTTTCTTCGGTAACAACTAAGGCATCAATGAAGTTTTTAATTGAATCATCAATTTGAATTTCTGCAAGGGGAGTCGTTGATTTGAGTGGAGGCATTTCAATGTTTAATTCGCGGAAAGAGAGTAGGCCATAAAAGCCTATTGGATCTAAAGCAGTTAGATTTGCGAATTCCAGGTTAGCTTCGTCATCTTGAAGTGCTGACTTCAAAGTTTTAGCATACCAAAAATGAAATCGATTTTTATCAAAAGGATCTTGGGTTTCTTCCTTTAATGATTTAAAAATCAATTTGGCGTCTTGGAACTGTCCTAGTTTGCGAAGATTCCAACCTTTAGAGAATTGAATTTTGTAATAGAGCGTACTTTTTTCTTTGATATCGACGAGGGCCTTATTGAAGGATTCGATCGCTCCGGAATAATTCATTCCTTCTTCTTGCATGCGCGCTTTAATAAAGTAAATCTCAGCCAGACGACTAGATCCTTTCAGGTTTTTTACGGCTTGTTCCAAGGCCTTTTCAGCCTGAGAATTTCTACCATCGGTCCAAAGTGATCGCGCCCAAATTGAATATGAATCATTCAAGTCAGATGCCCGTGCTGATTTTTCGATATCGTCCAAACCTATAGTTTTGTATTGTTTTAAAATCCAATTGGTAACTTTTTCGGCAAAAACAATGTACTGATCTTTTTTCTGATCTAACTTGTAGCTAAAACGTAGATTTTTTTGGGCCTGTAGTTTTTCGGCGTAACCAAAATTTTTTGAATTGATGACTTTTTCAAATAAAGTACGGGCTTTAGCAAACTGCCTTTGATTCATCCAATCTTGCGCAATTTTTAAAGTCATTTCCGAAGTTGGGTTTTCGATAAAACGTGGCGCCACTTTGGTTAGTCGTGAATCTAAATCCTGTTTTAATTCGGCATCATTGTTATCAATCGCGATATTAAGAGCAGCTTGTAAAAAATCAACTTTTTCTTTATTGCGATCACTGAACTGAGATTTTTTAATTAGTACTTGGATCTTTAGTTTGTAATCTTTCTCTTTTTCCGATTTTAAACTGAGGCGCTGAAGATCAATTTTTTGGTAAAAAGGACTGTCTTGGATCATCGTTTGCGTCACTTCGGGCAATGACGACGTGTCTTCACAATTAATATGCGCTCGTAATAAGGCCAGATCCTTAAGTACAAAAGTTTGCGACAAAGCCAAAGCTTTGTAATTGTCGCAGCTAGAAGCCTTTGCTGATTTTTCCATACTTCGCGCTAAAATATATCGTTGAATTTCGTGATCTTTACGAAGCAAAGAAATATCGGCGTCATCACTTTTTTTTGAAGTGTTTTGGCAACTAGTAACAAGTACTAATATAGTAATCAGAGTCCATTGTATTAAAAACATATTTATTAATTATAGTGGACTCTTTATCAGAGTAAAGTTTTGGTTAGACTACATAAGCTTTTTCTAGACGGGCTATTCTTTCCTCTAAAGGAGGATGTGTACTAAATAACGCCATCACTCCGGCGGGCTTGTTTGAAATTTTCAGACTGGAAACACTAGAGTTATCAGGTGCAATCTGAGAAAATTGGCTTTGCAAGCGGCGCAAACCGTTTATCATAGCCTGACGTCCAGCTAGTTTAGCACCTCCGGCATCGGCCCGAAATTCACGATAGCGTGAAAAAGTAGCAACTAATATTGAACCCAATAATGAAAAAACAATATCCAGTAATATCGTTAAACCAAATTGAATCGCGTATTGATTTTTTTCGTCAGATTGTGAAGCGACAACTTTTGCAATAATTCTTGCGAAAAACATGACGAAAGAATTTACCACACCTTGAATCAGCGTCATGGTAACCATATCACCATTGGCAACGTGACT
>JAYSSX010000223.1:0-8268 GCA_043720315.1 Pseudobdellovibrionaceae bacterium
CAACAACAACAACAACAACAACAACAACAACAACAACAACAACAACAACAACAACAACAACAACAACAACTGTCGTTATTACCCAAATCAATGGGGCGGCTACAGTTACTATTGTTATTCTTCTTGGAATAGCGGTTGGTATAAACCAGGATCTTCAGGATCATGGGACAATGCCGGTGGCATCCCTAGATAGTTCCCCGTTTTTGGCTGGAATCAGTTAATACAGAATATAACTTTTTAACGAGCTGAGAAATCAGCTCGTTTAGTTTTTTAGCCGAGATATAGGCGCTGTTGGTTTTAGAGGCGATGCCTTGGCTGTTGTCATTTCCACGAAGTAACTGCCTGAAGTGGCAGCAATATACCGCTTTACGTTAAGCACCAAACCTTAACAAGGCCATCCTGGCGCTAGTTTCCCCAGCGTGATTCAAAGCGCAAGCCTTGAGAGCAGTGCCCGGTTGTGATGTAGTCTTAGGATGACAACAACCACACAAAATCCATTCATTAAAGCCTATGAAGCCAAAACCTTTCACACTCCTGATGAAGCAGTTCCTTTTGATAAAATCAAAACCGAACATTATCAGCCGGCCTTAGACTATGCGATTACTGAAGCAAAAAAAAATGTTCAAAAAATTAAAGAGACTTCTGAGGCGCCTAATTTCAAAAACGTCATTGAAGCCCTAGAAACTTCCAGCGAACTTTTGGATCAAGTTTCTGGAATCTACTTTAATTTATTCAGCGCTGAAGCCAGCGAAGAACATCAAGCCTTAGCCAAAGAAATTTCACCGAAGTTAGCAGCCTATTCAAGTGACATTACTTTGGATAAAACTTTATTTTCTAAAATCAAAGCGGTTTTTGAAAATCAACAAAATGAAAATTTAGATCAAGAACAGAAAATGCTGTTGGAAAATTATTTTAAAAATTTCAGCCGCAATGGTGCTTTGCTGAATGATCAAAATAAAACCAAGCTACGTCAGATTGATCAGGAATTATCGACTTTGTCTCCGCAGTTTTCTGAAAATGTTTTGAAAGCGACCAATAAATTCGAAATGATTATCAAAGATAAAGCCGAACTTGCGGGTTTGCCGGAATCCGCTATCGAAGCCGCTGCCCATGAAGCCGAAGCCAAAGAACATACCGGAAAGTGGTTGTTCAATTTGCAAGGACCTAGTTTCCTTCCGTTTATGATGTATGCCAGTAATCGTGAATTGCGAAAAAAACTTTGGACTGCGTTTTCTTCAAAAGCTTTTGGAGATGACTTTGACAACCAAGATAATATTTTAAAAATTGTTCGATTAAAATCCGAGCGCGCGCAATTATTGGGTTTTAAAAATCATGCTGAATTTGTGCTAGCAGAAAGAATGGCTAAAAATGAAGATACAGTCTTTCAGTTTTTAGAAAAACTGTTGCTGCCTGCAAAAAAAGCCGCTGACAAGGATCTTTCGGAACTTAAACAATTCCGCAAAGAACTTGAAGGTCAATCTGAAGTCATGCCTTGGGATATCGCTTACTATTCTGAAAAACTAAAAGAAAAAAAATACAGTTTTAATGAAGAAGAACTACGCCCCTACTTTAAATTAGAAAATGTAGTTGCAGGAGTTTTCGAACATGCCCGAAAATTATATGGACTTGAATTTCAACCGGCGACAGATGTGCCTTTATATCATCCTGATGTTAAGGTTTTTCGAGTGACCGAAGCAGCCACGCAAAAGTACGTCGGTTTGTTCTACACCGACTTCTTTCCTCGTCCGACTAAAAAACCGGGTGCTTGGATGACCAATGTTAGAGATCAAGGATTACAACAAGGTCAAATAAAACGTCCACATGTTAGTATCGTTTGTAATTTTACAAAGCCAACGGCACAAAAGCCTTCATTGATTACCTATGACGAAGTGCACACTTTGTTTCACGAGTTTGGGCACGCTTTGCACGGCCTCCTTTCAGATTGTAAATATCGTACTTTGTCGGGGGCAAACGTTTATTGGGACTTTGTCGAACTTCCTTCGCAAATTATGGAAAACTGGGTCAAAGAAAAAGAAAGTTTAGATTTGTTTGCTAAACACTATGAAACCAATCAGCCCATTCCCGCTGAACTCATTGAAAAAGTGAAACGAGCCAATTTATTCCAAAGTGGATGGTTTTGCCTAAGACAACTTCAATTTGGATTTTTGGACATGTACTGGCATTCAACACCGCCTGACCAAATCCGAAACGTTGAAGAATTCGAAAACAATGCTGTTTCTAAAACTCGGATACTTCCGAAAATTGAAGGAACGAATAGTTCATGTTCGTTTTCACACATTTTTGCCGGTGGTTATTCAGCCGGCTACTACAGTTACAAATGGGCTGAAGTTTTAGATGCTGATGCGTTTGAGTACTTTAAAGAAAAAGGTCTCTTCAACCAAGAGGTAGCTTCTAAATTTAAAAACTTCGTATTAAGCAAAGGTGGGACTGAACATCCGATGGAACTTTACAAAAAATTCCGTGGTCGTGAACCAGATCCTAATGCCTTGCTAAAACGTGATGGGCTATTAAATATATGAAAGTAAAGTCTCCTTCCTTTCAAAAGCTAACGATTCCTGAAAATGCCAAGATTGCTATCGTTTATCGATTGGCAACCCCAGCGGCCGTAAAACTGGCAAAAGATTTATCGGCCAGTTTGAAGAAAAAGAATTATAAGGTGTTCACTGCGTTTGAACAAAAATTAATTCCTGGAACCGAATTGGTAAAGACAAAAAAAGGAATGAACAAAATTAACCTCGTGATAGTTTTAGGCGGAGATGGCACTTACCTGCGCGCGGTCCGAATGATCGACGGTGAACAAGTCCCCACCTTGGGTATTAACTTGGGCTCTTTAGGTTTCTTAACAACAACTATTGCCGAGCAGGCCTTGCAGGCCGTTGAAAAAACTTTAACCGGTGAAATGTACCTTCAGCCGCGTGCGATGTTGGAAGTTAGAGTCTATCGCAAGAACAAATTGCGGGCTGAATTGGTTTGCCTAAATGATATCGTGCTGGAACGAGGTCAACGAAGCCAATTGATTAACGTTTCCCTTAGTACGGAAAAGAATTTTGTGAATGAACTCAAGGCTGATGGATTAATTATTTCCAGTCCCACCGGATCAACAGCTTATAATTTGGCTGCGGGCGGACCTATCATGCATCCCGAAGTAAAAGCCTTTGTAGTGACAGCCATTGCTCCGCACAGTTTAACTAGCCGACCATTGATATTTCCTGACCATCGCTCGCTAATACTAAAATTAATAAACAAAAAACAGAAACTCAGCCCTAGTACCAAATCTGAAGCGCGGTTGGTTATCGATGGCCAGATGTTTGATAAAATAGGTTTAGAGGATGAAATCCGTATTAAAAGACACTCACAGGATCATTTAATGATTCGTGACCCGAATTTAAATTTCTTTTCGTTACTTCGTGAAAAAATGAAATTCGGCGAACGCCCTTAGGCCCAAAGGGGAAAGCCTAGCGTTTGCACCGCAAACGCAGGACCACAGAAGGAGAAATTATGTTACTAGAAATTAAAGTCAGCCACTTTGCTATCATCGACAACCTACACATTCAGTTCAAAAAAGGTTTGAACATCCTAAGCGGCGAAACCGGGGCCGGCAAATCGGTTCTCTTGAAAAGTTTGTCGCTGCTTATGGGAGTTAAAAGTTCTAGCGAATCGATCCGTACAGGCGAAACCAGCGCCTCTATTGAAGGTGTTTTTGATTTAGATCACCGAACCGACATCAAAGATAAACTAGCCCAAATGGACATCCCCTTTGACGACGGAATTTTAGTGGTTCGAAGAGTGATTTCGGAAGAGAAATCAAAAGTCTATTTAAACGGAACCTTATCTACTTTAAGTCATCTTAGGGATTTAGTAGCTCCTCTTATAGAAATTGCCGGAAATTCGGCGCCGTTGATTGAGTTAACGGGACAGCATGACAGTCGACATCTTTTATCAAAAAGTTACCACTTGGATCTGTTAGATCAATACTGCGGTCTTAATGAGGACCGAGCGAAATATCAGAAACTTTATTCGGAGCTGAAGAAAACTAAAGAGGAAATTGAAAATCTTGAAAAAAATACTTCAGCTAATGCTCAAAAAGTAGATTACTTAAAATTCCAACAAAAGGAAATTGCTGACTTGGATCTGTCTCCCGGCGAAGATTTAGAAATTGAATCCGAACTGAAAAAAATGAAAAACTTTTCCAAAGTTAATTCGTTTTTGGAACAAATGGATTCAGCGTTGGTGTCCGATGATGATTCAGCATTAAGTCGAATTTCAAAAATATTGATTAAGGCACAAGACTTTAAGGCCCTCGATGTAAATGCCGAAAAAGAAATTGCGAATCTTAATCAAGCCAAGTTTTTGATACAGGAATTTTCTTACCAGTTTAGAAAAATGTTTGATTCCGAGCAGTTTGATGTGAGTCGTTTAGATAAATTAGAGTCACGTCTAAGCGCTATTCGCAAACTACAGAAAAAATTTGGCCAAAATACCGATGATATCTTAAAGGCCCTGTTAAATATCGAAACTGAAATTTCGCATATTGAAAATGCCGAAGTCCGCATTAAACAGTTACAAATTCAAACCGGCCAGATTGAAAAACAACTTATAGTTATGGCAACGGCGATGCACAAAAAAAGAGTTTCTGGTGCTGAACTATTGCAAAGCTCGGTAAACAAGGAATTAAATGATCTTAATATGAAGGGCGTGTTGTTTGTCGTAGGCATTGAATTGTTGCCGAGCCATAATGCTTCTGGGAATTCAGATGTTGAATTTCTAAGTCAGTCTTCAGCAAAGGACGGCCCTAAACCTTTGGCGAAATATTCTAGCGGTGGCGAATTGAGCCGAATTTTACTTTCGCTAAAAAGAGTGATCGGAACTTCGCAGTATCCGCGCACTTATCTTTTTGATGAAGTTGATACTGGGGTCTCTGGTCCTACCGCCGAAAAAGTCGGCAGAAAATTGAAGTCGATTGCAAAAGGACAGCAGGTTATTTGTATTACCCATTTACCTCAAGTGGCTATTTTTGGTGATTCCCATTTCTTTATTCAAAAGTCTCCAAAGAGTAAGTCGGTCTCAATGGAAATCCAAGAGCTAAACAAAAAAGAAAGGGTCAGCGAGATCGCCCGACTTATATCTGGCGAAAAAATCACTAAGACAAGTTTGGCTCATGCCGAGCAACTCCTAGACCAGGCGAAGTAGATTTTACAGATTTTGGAACATACCTATAGTCTGTAAATGTAATAGAATATTGATCCGACTGCTTTTTTCAGCGAAAATGTCTAAAGCAGAAGGAGCTCATTTATGAATAAAATCATCGCATTAATCATTTTCTTTACGGCCTTTTTCGTAGGTGTTAACAGCGCACTTGCACGTGGCGGTGGCGGCGGTCATTCGTTGGGTGGCGGTCTTATTTTAGCAACTCCTTCGCAGGATGATTTGGATACGCACATTGCATCGGTTAATTCCGCGCAAAGTGTAAATATCGATAAATTCGGTTCTGCGCTAGAAATTTTTATAGATTATCAATATCGATTTAGCGGAACGATGTTTGCCTTACAATTTCGTCCTTCTTATTTCACACAATCAACAGATGGCAGCGGCTATAACATGGGCCTCACGGGATTTACAGTTTTTCCATTGTTAAGACTTTACCCACTAGAAAATGGATTCATTCATTTCTTTTTACAAACTGGTATTGGTTACGGAAAATTATCTGGCCATATCAATCAACCGCAAGCCAATGTTTCCTTTTCTGGCGGAACTTTTGGTGCCCTTGCGGGCCTAGGTGCAGAATTCTGCTTTACTGACGAACATTGTATGGTTATCGAAGGAAACTTACGTTATCTACCAATAGAAAGAAATATCATCTCTTCAACTAGCGGTACTTTGCAAGGTAACTTAGGCACTCCTGGAAGTGATGACGAACTTGAATACAACAACAGCGATTTAAAAACAACGTTGTCAGGCATTCAAGGTATTTTGTCTTACCAGTATAATTTTTAAGGCTGATAAAGCTGTTGTACAAGCCGTTCCATTTGTTCATTGGGGAACGGCGTCCGTTTAGAATTAGATTTCAGCTGATCAGAAAAATTCAACATCTCGGCAGCTAACGGCCCATACTTCTTTAAATAAAAATGCACGGTTTCAGAACCTTTAAAAGCTGCTGAGTTTTCGGCAATTAATTTTAATTGTTCGAAAAAATTAATTCTCCAGTTTTCATTTCCATATACAGCAGTGATAAGAGCATGAACGAACCCTACGGCTGTTCTCGCATAGTCGTAATTTCTATGTTGATTGAAAAATTCGATCTCTTCTGTTTGCTTCAAGAACCGACCATCTAAAGCCAGTCCCAAATCACTGAAGTAAAGGGTTTTTCCATCAGTCATGATATTTTCGAAGTGAGCGTCAAAATGAATAAAGTTCCGACTTTGCATAAATTCAATCGTAGTTAAAATCTTCTGATCGACAAAATCCAAAGCCTTTTCAAATAAGGAAATCTGCGCTGATTGGCTTTTGATCCAATCTTTCAGATTGATGGGTACAAATTCAGAAAATAAAATGACTTCTGTAATTGGTCTACGAATCGCTTTATAGCGCTCTCGCAACTCATCTGAATTTTCCCAAAAGCCGACGTCCTTTTCGATCTCTTCTTGTTCCTCAACTGTGAACTCCCCTGATTGTTCGACGGGAAGTAAACACCAATGATAAAGCAAAGTGAAGTTTTCACAAACCCCCTCCAATACCCATTGAGTGGATTTTTGATTTGATAAGAGTTCCCGCCAAGAACCAAATCCCGGCGCCCCTAGGCCATACTGGCAGAATAGAGGCAATTGAAAAATATTATTTGGTGACATCCAGTTTTCCGAAAGAATTTCTAATGCTGACAACGGCAATTTTTTTACAAAGATTTTCTGAAAATCCAATGTAAGTTCAAAAGTTTTTCCGTCAATACCTACATGTAATGGAATGGACGTAGAAATAAGATTTTGAATTTCCGAATTTGAAAAACTTTTTAATTTCTGCGAAACCGCGTGATACCGTTTAAGCCGGTCCACTATAGGCTGCTCACGTCTACAAATCGGTGTCCCGAATCAGTTAAGTTCAGCGCCAAGGTATCTTCAAACCAACTTCCCAAGTTTACAGAAGTGACCTTTTTTTCATTATGCTGAAAACTGTAATCATCACGCACATGCATGTGACCGGTAATTATATAGTCGAATTCATCTTCCCGACATTTGGCCATTGCGTGCGTTCTGATCATCTCTTCTATTTTACCGGCATCTTGTTTTCGACGTTCCGAACTGAATTTGCGACTTAATCGGCTGGCGGTATTTCCAATCACGGCCACGGCCTGATCAGGAATTTTTAGCAAAACTGATTCGATTTTTGGATGACGCAAAAAACTTCGCAACTTTAAATAAGATTTATCCTGCTGGTTGATCAAGTCACCGTGCTCTAATCGAACTTTCCAAGGACCTAAATCAAAATTTTCATGTTCGGTATAAACGGGAATGGAAAACTTATTTTGCCAAAACTCTTGCAAATGAAGGTCGTGATTTCCTTCAAAATAAGAAACTTCAACACCCTTTTGTTTTAAACGAATGATAGCGCTGACAATAGGCTCAAATTCGGCATGAGACATTTCCGAATTTCCCAGCCATAGATCAAAAATATCACCTAGTAAAAACAGATGAGTTACTTTTTGAGTTTCAAGATAAAGCAAAAAGCGCAACAGCTTATGACTGTTGCGCTCGTTTATAGATTTTAAATGAATATCAGAAACAAACCATGCGTTAAGCACTACTTTTCCCTGCACCAAAGGTACTATTTTTCCTGATTACCTTCTAAACCCTGACGTTTACGAATAAAAGCCGGAACTTCTAGATTTTGACCCGAAAATGGTGAACTTAAAACTTCACGCGCCATTCTGCGAGCATCTTCTAAAGTTTGAAAATCTTGGCTGTCCATATTCATAGACAATTGCTCTGGATTTTGATGTTTATTTCTAAGATCTTGAGTTTCTTTAAAAGCCTTAGCTTTGGCCACCAACATGTCTCTTGCCGTTAACATAGAGTCTTGCATTTGCGGTGCTTGCGCCGGTTGAGCATTCAATTGCCCATACTGCGGCTGAGCTACTGGTTGCTGCTGCTGCTGAACAGGAGCCTGATTAAATTGCTGCAGTTGCTGAGACTGTTGATTTTGTACTGAATGCTGATATTGCTGTTGCGTGACCTGAGCCTGTTGCGGTGTATTTAG
>JAYSSX010000224.1:0-1813 GCA_043720315.1 Pseudobdellovibrionaceae bacterium
CGACCAACCAAGGGTGAGGCATAGTTGACGATAACATCAATGCCGCTTCCATTGGCTGCCGCTATAACGGATTTTTCAAAAGCTGCTAAGTCAGCAGGCCCTTTAATTTGAACTTCTTTTACTGTAAAATTTAACTTTTCGCCTAGGCTCGATAAAAATTTTGCTAATTGGGCTAATGATAGGCCAGGGTTTGCACCAAAAACCTCTTCCAATTCTTTGATTCGAAAAGTGTTGGTTAACTCTAACAATTGCCGTTCGGAAATATTCATACCTTTTGGAATGGCCGTTTTTAAAAAGGATGCCAGGCCGCAAGTTGCAAAAGTTTGCTGACAAGTTTTTTGTTCCATAAGATCTAGCCGAATTTTTTCATGCGGCGAAATGAGTTGCCCCTGATAGGGTCGTATCAAGTCGGTTTCTCTAGTTGCAAATCCTGTTAATACGTGACTAGTTACTGGGAAACTTAACTCCCATGCGAAGACGGGCGTGATTTTTAAGTAATTGTAACCTTTAGCATCTGTCAGAGCCGTGACTTCAAAGTATTTATTTCGAAATAGATACGGAATGCTTGAAAGCAATTTATCAATGTTTTCCTTTTTCAGATGATCTACTAATTTAGCATGGGACGATGAATTGAGCCCAAATGTTGCTATATGAACAAAGTTATCTTTTGATAAATTAATCGCGAAACGAGCATTCACCGGCATCTGTTCAGCGAAAGAAAAAGTTAATCGATCGTACAAAAGTTCGCCCACCAGAGAGACCGATTGTACGGGATTTAAGTTTAATTTTGGACTTCCGACCTTTGCTTCATCTAATTTATATCGGGTTTCTAATAAGTTGGAATTAACGACTCGGGCACTTGCAACAATGTGAACTTCTTCGCAAGTCATCGCCCTTGCAGGATTTGCGTAAACCGATGTTATTAATGTCAGTAAAAATGAAATAAAAAAATGAGAAGCTAATTTCATAGAAAAATTCTTCCCATTTCTTGATAACGCTGCATTGTTAATTTTTGTAAATCAGCAAGTTCGGACAAGGTCAGTAATGGAACCGAATTCAAACCCGATTCCTTCACAAGGGACTGTAAACTTTTTGCAAATAATGATGTTGGATAGTTTTGAGCATGGCTGTTCGCAAAGGCCAACGCTTGCTGGATGGCCTCGTTAGTGACGGCTGTGTAAGCGTCAGCGATGGTGACAGGCGTTGCCTTTACCACCGAAGTCTCTAGGCCCAAAATAAACAAACGATTCTGTGCCGGAAGTTTTTCTTGGGTCAGCCAACTGGGCTTAAACCCTAGCCCAGGCCAATGCACAGTCGGTGTTTCGGTAAATGCGGATTCACCAAAATCATTTACTACCTGTGTGTTCACGTCGATCGCACCCTTGGACCGAACTAACATTCCCAATAAGTGCGTTAAACTGTGAAAACGCCGAACATAAACATAAGTGGCATCCAATATACTTCGGTACTCTGCAGACTGACGGAATTCCGTAGGCATTTTTCCTTGTTTTTCTAAATGATACATTAACTCCATTGCCTTCAACCAAAAACGCCCCACCGCACGATTAACTTCGGTCACTTTTTTTGGAATTAAAATAATTGAATCAAAATGTTCCGTATCATGCCGGTAAGTACTTTGTTTTTCTCGTCCATTGATCACGTCGGCTGCCAATTGTTCAGGTTTCAATCCTGCAACAGAGCCAAACGCGGGCTCACCCATTGTTACATTACCATCCACCACCCAGTTTCTAATCATTTCTGTTTGATGGGCTGAAACAATCTTTGCAGGGTAAAATCCTACATAAATCTGAAG
>JAYSSX010000225.1:0-2165 GCA_043720315.1 Pseudobdellovibrionaceae bacterium
CATTGAACCCTTGGCTACCTCCCAAACGACGGGCAATTCCTTTTCGGCGGCAAAACCAAAAACCTGTTCGGCATTTAATGCCAAATCATCACCTAAAACTCCAGCCGATTTTTGTGCGGCCACTTTAGTCATAGTTGCGACGTCATCAAGTAAAGTTGTTATGTCATCGATTAATGCAAATAAACTAGTGCCTGCCATAAATCACCCTCGAGAAGCAAAAAGTCGTTCTCAAAGGAGGTTTTCATGAGTTTCAGGAGCAGTCAAATTTAATGCAAAAGTTGGTGCGAAACGACGTTTAGGGAATCATCAATTTCTGTTTGCGTGGCCTGTCGGGCATCTAGGGTTTCGATTTCGAAAACTAGGTCCTGCCCCGCTAAAGGGTGATTGCCGTCTAAACTAACCATGTCATCATGGATTTGTGTTAACGTGTATACTCTGGTGGCGCCACTTTTTCCCACAATGGAAATGGTTTCGCCCAGTCGAGATGGTTGCGGAAGTTTTTTCTTAGGATACAAAATCACTTTAGTCGGATCATACAATCCATAAGCTTCTTCAGCTGTTAATGCGATCACTCTTTTTTCGCCCTTTTTTAAATCTTGAAGACCTTTTGCTAATCCACTTAACATTGAGTTTTTTACTTCAACGGCGTTAAGGACTTCGCGATTAAAGGTGGAGCTGATAAATCGACCGGCTTTATTTTTTAGAAGGCAATTAAAAGAGATGACTTGGATTTTCACTAGGTTCGCTTCCGTTAAGGTTAAAATAAAAACCGACCCTTACGAGTCGGTTTTTCAAGATTTTTTTCTAAAGAAAAAACTTAGTAAGAACGGCGTGATGTAAAACCACCGCCACGAGATCCTTCGGTGCGAGGAGCCATTGGTTTGGCTTCGCTAACATTCATTGAACGACCATCTAAAGATGTTCCGTTCAAACGATTGATAGATTCCATTGCTTCGCTATCAGTCGACATTTCAACAAAGGCAAAACCTTTGCTGCGACCAGAATCGCGATCCATAATAACTTTAGCTGATTGAACTGTTCCACATTGTGAAAAAGTGTCAGTTAAAGACTGATCTGTTGCAGAATAAGGAAGATTACCAACGTACAATTTTTTACTCATATTACCTCCTAAAGGCTTGAGCGCTACTTTGGAGGAAATGAACACAATGAACAAATGACTCTCAACTAGCAAATACAGAAAACAGACTAACACAGTTTATCGAGGTCGCCAACGTATTAGATTTTGAATGTGACTTGAGTCGGTAAGTATTGGTAATCAACGGTATTAAATTCAATTTGAACGCTAGCCGAGATGAGATCGTTTTAGAGCCGCGCTTTTAAAAAAATAGACCTACGATAGAAAAAATACCAAGGATTAAAAAGAAAAAGGGCATCACAAAAATTCCAAATGCTGCGAAAAAAATGAAGAACAAACCATCATCCATTCGAAACTTAGGTATTGAATGTGGCAAAAGTTCTCTGCGAATTTGGCCGACTGTTTTATTTAAAACTTCCGAAGAAAAATTTTCTTTGAAGTAATTGCGACTATGGCGTCCCTGCAAAAAAAGTCCAAATGTTTTAGCTGGAGCCAGTAGAACTCCCCACCACAAGGCCTGGGCTTCCATAACCCAACTAATCCAGTATTTGTCGCAGCCTGATCCTAACTCCCAAGCCGCAATTAATCCTTCTCCTTTTGTGCTGGTATCTAAATTAATCAGTATATGATGAACATCGTGTCGTCGAATGGCTTCATTTCGTAATTCGAAATTTGGGAATGCCGTTAAAAAAAATGGGCCAAATTTATACTTGGCCCATTTGTCATTGATTCCGCCGTCTAAAGGCAGATTGTTTAATTCATAATATTTTATGAGGGCCGATTCGACCCGCATAGAATCGTCATATAGCATTGAATATTATTTTCTTTTGAAAAGTCCCTTAATTGTTTGCGCATACGGCTGCGCGAAGAACGCCAAGTAAATTTCTAACAAACCAATGATAATAGGTAGTGGAATGTTGGCAGGATCCATAAAGGCGAGAACGAAAAAAATATTTAAAACAATCGGTGCCAAAACTACTAATGCTAAAGGTACAAACATTCCAGCTAACAACAACAGACCACAAACGGTCTCGGTAATTTTCAGCAACGGCATAAAATAGGTTGTCGC
>JAYSSX010000226.1:0-1934 GCA_043720315.1 Pseudobdellovibrionaceae bacterium
TAAGACTCTTTGATATCGCCCTCTTTATGTTCGTATTTTAAGTTCAGCATAAATGCTGAGTCAGAAATTTTAGAGTTATTTTTGTTCAGTATAAATACTTCGGGTTTTCCTTCAGCAATAGTTGCTAAGAAAACTACATAGTAACCTGAAAGTTGCTCTCCAATAAGTTGGCCATTACCGGACTCTTTTGGTAAAGCCTTATATCGAGCAATACAAAACTCATCAAAGTTTTTGTCCATATTGGTTTGTTTCATCGCGCGTAGACTTCTTTCATTCAATGGGCAGGTCATTGTTTCACCAATAATAAAACTGCTGTATTTATGTTCGATATTTACTTCGTTTGTGAAGTGCTCTTTTACGATTTCTTCGCAGCTAGAGATTTGATTAACGTTTCTTTGCGGCGTGGGCTTAACGTTGCTATCTTGTCCCGGATAAAACGCAACTTTTTTTTCATTATTGGCGCAACCTAAAATTCCAAAACACAATAGCAGACATAAGAAGTTGTTCATAAATTCTCCGATTTAAATGCTGCTTATATTCTATTATGTATTGAGGTCTGGAAAAAGACCGGTTTTTAAATTAAAGGCCCTTAACGTAGGCAAGAACATTGTGGGCTTGATTAAGATCCAATTTGGCCTTCTTAATCAACTCGATAGCGTCTTTTTGTAGTAAACGTCCAGCTGCCATCTTTTCACAAACCAATGGTTCCAGAGGGTCAGTTACTGCATATACAGACTTATGTTGGGGCCAAAGATTTGATTGATCGTTGCTGCCCCCGGCACAAAGTGGAATTAAGTGATCGATTTTGAAATCACCGCGAGGCATTTCCATCGTATCAAATCCCAAATTATGATCATACTGATCCATAATTACATTTTTTAATTTAGAATCAACGTCGCGATTGCAATAAGAGATACCTTCTGGATAACGTTTTGTACCGCTACGACAAATGTCACCGGGAGTAATCTTTTGATCTGGGCCGTCGGGGAACTTTAACCCATGCGAGGTTTCCGCAGCTAAAACATGATTGAATGAAAGAACTAAAACAACAGTTAAAAAGATCTGTTTAATCTTATTCAATGGGCCCCCGTTAGTCAGACATTTGTGGTGTCTTGTAGAAACGCCGATCCGTATTATCGACTTATAATCAGTAGCTATGAGTATGAAATAGCCGGTTTCAGTTAATTGAGCTACAGAATTATTTGTTAATTTATTTTTTTGTAATTTTTAATCACACTTGCTTTATCGAGTGCATCGAAATGCCACCATTCATAGGGCAGCTGCTTGAAACCAGAGGCCTCCATACATTCTCTTAAAAGTTCTCTATTTTCAATATGTTGCGTAGATAATAGGCCTTCAGAAAGATGCTGAATTTGGTACCTGGGTTGCGCTAGAATACTAAAGTCGTCAAACTCGGTTCCCATATCAAGTTCCTGATTTGCTGCATCGACGATCGAAAGGTCGATAGCAAATCCAAAGCTGTGTAAAGACCCGGGCTCAGGATTCGCCACGTACATTTGTTCGGGTTTACCCGCCAGAAAGTTCCATAATTTTACCTGTGCCGAATTTGGCCTTAAGGCATCAAAAATTTTTAATCGAAATGCAGGTTGATATCGCTGTAAGTAAGTGACCGCTTTAAATAATTTTTCATAAGCCACCCTATGAAGGATAGCTGTATTAAAATTTTCATAAACAAGACTGCCTGTAAAATTATCTTTCGTCGCATACTTAAGATCTATAACAAAATACCTACTATCTTCGATTATCTGATAGTCTTTTTGGTCAATAAGCAGCCGTGCAAGATCTGACATTTAAATGTACTTACTTCGTTCTAAAATAATGGAACATTCTTTGGCATAAAAGAGATGGGATGTGTGTTTTGCTGCTCCATATACGGTTTTACGATCTACCGCTGGCATGTTTTCAACTTCCGG
>JAYSSX010000227.1:0-2366 GCA_043720315.1 Pseudobdellovibrionaceae bacterium
ATAAAGTCATCTTTAGAGTTGAATTGGTATTCAGCCGATAAAAATCTTTCATTTTTTTCCTTTGCAACTAAAAAACTCAGTTGATTCAATTCAGGAAAATAGAGGTCTTCTTGTCCTTCAATTTCTATAGAATCCGAATAACTTTGTAACTTGATAATTGCATTTACTGGTTCTCCAGAAAAGGCATCGAATGATTTGATCTGAACTAAGTTTTTTGTAATTGTTCCGCTAAGGTTGGCATTGCTGACGCTTCCAGAATCAGTTTGAACATTCATATGAGAATAGTATTCTTCACCACGCCAAGCTCTTACTGAATGAAAGCCTGCTGGTAAATCTAAAATCGCATAATATCCATTCGACGAAGTCTTCTTTAATCTTGGATCAGGTAACATCATTTCATTGAAATAAACCGTCTCCACATCTTCGAATCCGTCAGCCTTAACCTCAATTTCGGCGAGAGGGTGCTGATCAAAAGTTACTTGACCAAATATTACTGATCCATTTTCTTCTAAATCAGAAACAACCTTCATATCACGCTGGATATTTCTTAGGGCTTCTATCATTGATGTTGGGTAAGTAATAATTTTATTGGCCTCACCGGCTTTAATTAAATCGATTGATGGGTAATTCTTTTCGGTTTCATTGCGAACGACATGCCATGAATTAGGATTGATTCCTTCGCGGCTATAATTTAAATCCGGTTTTTCCAAAATATTTTCATCAAGTTCGGTCATGTAGGGTTTGGCGATAATATTTTTTGCTTTTTGTCTGGTCGATGGAGCATTTAATTCGTCGCCGATTCCCGTGTATCTGACACTGGCGTAGGTTGGTAGACGATTGATAATCAATTTTTTATTGTTCCCGTTTTCTTCTTTAATTCGAAAAGAGGAATCAGCAATGACCATTTTACTTTGATCTAATAGTTCGGCTTTAATACTTCCCAAAGATTGATTAGCTTTGATTCGGTAGTAACCTTTTTTAAGATTTACTTCGCCAGACCCCACTATGGCATTTTCGATATAATGAACAATACGAATGGATTGGTTTGGCCCTAAAGTTACATCCTGGGCCAACTCTATGTCACCAGTAAATAAAAGTGGATCGATAGCCACCTGTCGTGTACTTTCCGTTTGTGCCTGTGGCGCTGGCTCATTAGTTCGAACTCTTAAAAAATCTTTTGGTTTTTTTGGGGTGTCTTCACGGTTGAATTCTTGAACGGCAGTCACAAATTGAGGATTTAATGAAGCCTGTTGTAACATGAACTGTTGTCGTTGATTTAATCCCGCTCTTAATGCCTCGGGATCCAATACTGGCTCTTGCGCAGCCAACTGAGCTTTTAATATATTCGCCTCATAAGCCTGCTGAGTATTGAAATCATTTTGAATATTTAATTTTGATACTTCCACCGCCGAAGTTTTATCTACTACCATTTTACGAAGTACAATTTTTTTTGCAAAAATGTTTTCGTTTTTGGGGCGATTTTCATTACTTACTTGAAGACCTTGATTTAAGTTCTCGTTAAGTAAAATTTTTCCGGTTTCGCTGAAACCCTCTTTTTTGAGATCCGCAGACACTAGTTTGAAGGCAATACGCGGGGGTTCCTGTTTGCTGGTATTAATATGAAGTTGTTTTGTGAATACGACCGTTTGGTACTGCTTAACAATACTTGGATAAAGAAAAAGAATAGCCAAAATGGGAAGTCCAAGGCGATAGACTTTGGTTTTATTAATATAGAAATTCGTTTTCTGAGTATTCATCTTGAATACTCTTATTTTATTTAGAAAACCCTAAAATCGTCAATGACGTTACGCTTTTGCTTCATTTGAGTTAGCCGATTGACTAGCTCGAAACCTAGCCTTTCAGAGTGTTCTTTGCTTTCATCGACAAGTTCGTATTCTTTGCCACTCCGTTTTTCAACAAATACGTGTATTTCCAATGTGTAAGGTCGTCTATCTCCCAATATATATAATTTGACGAAAAGACGTTCTGCTGATTTTCCTTCTACATAAGGTGATTCTTTCCTACGACTAAAGTAGGGGCTTTCCAGTTCACGATCATTTTCACTAACTAATCTGGGGTTTCCCAACATGGAAAAGAAGGTTTGCTTAATTTCACCTAGCGAAAAATCAATTTCGTCATTTTTGTAATAACTTGTTGTTATACATGAAGTGGTGAACATAAAGGAAACCAGGACTAACAGTCTATTCATAGGGATGTCTCTCATATCAGAGTGGTTCCTTGTGCAAAAAATTCGACTTCGGAGTTCATCGATCTATGTGTGAGCAATTCGGTAAGAGTTTGCTTTAATACGGGATGCTCGTAACCACCCCAGGCTTCAGCCGCACAAGATAAAATAAGTTCATCAA
>JAYSSX010000228.1:0-2942 GCA_043720315.1 Pseudobdellovibrionaceae bacterium
TTAAAGGTTTTGCATTCGCAACAAAATCTTCAGTTTGATGAAGATAGATTTGCCGATTTGTTTGGAGTTTCTGCGCGTCACTTGCGCCGCCTTTTTATCGATGAGATTGGAAAAACTCCCAAACAACTCAGTTTTGAAAACAGACTAAACTTGGCTCGAAAATTAATTTTGGAAACAAGTCTTCCTATTACTGAAATAGCATTTGCCTCGGGATTTACGTCGGTTAGGCGATTCAATGATTCATTTAAAGATCGGTTTAAAAGATCTCCGCGTGAGTCGCGCCGATTAAAAACGAAAACGGGACAACCGTTGACGCTTTCTCTTTCTTACCGTCCACCTTTTGATTTCGAAGGCCTAATGCGGCAGTATGAATCGCACCGAATTGGAAATTTGGAGTGGTTTGAAGATTCTAAAATGCATCGTGTGATATGTCTCAATGGAAAAATCGGCAAAATTATTATCTCTAACGACGCTAAAAATTCTTCTTTAAAAGTAGATATCGATTTTCCTGATACATCTTCGATTCATATTATTGTCGAAAAAGTTCGGCAGCTGTTTGATTTAGATTCTGATCCGGTCTTAATCGCCAACTGTTTAGAGATGGATGCTGACTTGAAAAAGTTATTAAAGAACCATCCTGGCATTCGGATCGCAACGGGATGGGATGCTTTCGAAACTTCGATTGCGATCATCCTAGGACAATTGGTAAGCGTAGATAGGGGAAGGATTTTGGTTGGCGATTTGATAGAGTTAACCGGTCTAGACACGGGGTTAACGATTGGTGATAAAAAAATTAAGTCCTTTCCGACACCGCAAATTTTGGCCAAAGCAAATTTGGAAAAGTTAGGCACGACCAGAATTCGCAAACAAAGTCTCATTGATTTTTCAAAGGCCGTTGCTGAAGGGTCGGTTTCATTAGAGCCCACCCAAGACGTGACTGAATTTATGAAACATGTACAAACCATCAAAGGGATTGGACCTTGGACCGCTCATTATATGTCCATGAAAGTTTTGAAACACACTGACAGTTTTCCGGGAAGCGATTTGATTTTAGAACGCGCTTTGAAAAAACATCCGATGAGTGTGATTGATAAAATGCATCCATGGAAAGGATACGTAGCTGCACTTTTATGGCGAACTTACGCCTGAAAGCAGCTCAATCAAAGGTCAAACGAAGAATAGAGGAATTATGCAGTTACAAAAAAAAATGAATTCTCCCATTGGCGCAATCTACTTGGTTGCGTCTGAAGAAGGTTTAAATTATGTTTATTGGAATCGATTAAAAATTCCTATGGTTTCAGAGAAAAATGAAAACACACCTGCTGCTAAAATTCTAAACAAAACTGAAAAGCAATTAAACGAATATTTCGCAGGCAAAAGAACTCAGTTTGATTTGCCGATTTCAGTTGAAGGAACCGAATTCCAAAAACGAGTCTGGAAACAACTAAGTCAGATTCCATTTGGCGTAACGGTGTCTTACAAAGATATAGCGCTCAAGTTAAATGATGGGAACGCCAGTCGTGCAGTTGGCACAGCAAATGGTCGAAATCCGATAAGTATAGTGGTTCCTTGTCATCGTGTGATTTCTTCGGACGGGACGCTGGGGGGATATGCCGGCGGTTTGCCGGCAAAAGTAAAATTACTGAATCTCGAAAAGGCTTCGTTTCGAGAGTGACGGAAGCTAAGGCTATTGAGCTGCGGCCTGCATAGCTTGGATTTTTTCAATCAGGGCAGTAGACTGAACATAAAATCTTTTGAATGCTGGACGTTCTTGGCAACGGGCAATGTAGGCGCTCATCGCTGGGGTCGCCTCTAATGCTTTGGCTCTGACTCCCCAAGAAAGTTGCGAAGACAGATAGACATCCACAGCGGTGAATTCCGGACCTAGGATGAATGCGGTTTTCTGCAATTGCCTATCTAAAATGGACATTGTTTCCGCGTAGGTACCGTACCCCGTTGAACTAGGATCTGGATTTTCACGTTTAAACATTCTGTCTACAAGAACAGGCTCTACACAGGTGGAAGCAAAAAACATCCAACGAAGATACGCACCACGAAAAGGGTCGTCCAAAAACGGCGCTAATTTATTTAAAGAATAGTTATCTGCTAAAAACGTACAAATCGCCGGAGTTTCTGTTATGACCACACCTTTGTAAACGATGGCTGGAATTTTACCTAATGGATTGATGGCTAAATATTGCGGAGTTTTATGGTCTCTTCTTTTAAAATCCAAAAGTACAATTTCATATTTGGCTTCAACTTCTTCTAACATCCAGTGAACGGTTGCGCCTCGAGACATTGGATTATGATAAAATTTAATTGGTTCCATAGATTCCCTCGTTTAAGTCTGATACTTTTAGTTTGGACGGATAAAACGCTTTTGTAAAACCTTATGGCGGCGTTCAAATGGTTTTTTATAGCAAATCTGGGGATTCCTTCCTTCAATCGAAGGCTAAAATCCAAAGACTCGACAAAATCTTCACTTTTTAGGTTTTTTTCCGGTTTTAGCGGAAAGAATTGAATCGTGATGGGCTGAAACTTTTTTTAGGAAGTCCTTTTTTTTAACCGCTGTACATTCAAAATCAATCTCAAGTTTTAACCATTCTTTATCAATAGTTTTTACATGAGCCCAGCGTTTATCGTCCTTGTGATGAAAATGCAAAAATGGATTTGATTTGTAATAGAAAACTCCAAAACTTTTTTCTTTTAGTTCTGGTAATTTTCGGATGGCTTCCAGTTGTTTGGAAAGATCTTTAATAATTTCTGGTTTAATATGTCCCATAGGCACACTGGTAATCTAAGAGTGCTTAGAAAGCAAAGATTTTATTCCTAAAATCTATTCAGACCTTAAAGCATCAATGACTTGTAGTTTTTCCGCCTTCAAGGCGGGGAAAATTCCGCTAAGAACTCCGACTAAAATGATAGAGATGAGAGATAGGAAA
>JAYSSX010000229.1:0-2012 GCA_043720315.1 Pseudobdellovibrionaceae bacterium
TGATGAAATTAGGAAAATTGAAAATCAAAAGTAACGTTTATATGCCCCATCATACAAATGAACATGATTTAGTTGAAGAGGATGACGACGGTCATGTCATCGAAAAAAAATAACTTAAAATTTGCTATTGTTGGTGCCACTGGAATGGTTGGTACCGCTTTCCTGAATCTGCTACAAGAACGCGATTATCATCCTATTGAAATTCGCCTTTTTGCTAGTGATGCTTCAGCTGGAAAAAAAATTCCCTATGGAGATCAATTACTTCCTGTGCAGAAACTATCTGAAGGATGTTTTGACGGATTAGATATTGTTTTCTTTTCTTCAGGTGATGACATCAGTAAAGAGTGGGCTCCGAAGGCTGCTAAAGCTGGTGCTTTTGCTATTGATAATTCAGCCGCATTTCGTATGGACCCAGGAACACATTTGGTAGTTCCAGAAGTAAATGGCGATTTGTTAAAAGGATTAAAACCGCAGATTATTGCGAATCCTAATTGTTCGACCATCCAGTTGGTAGTGGTTATGGATATCCTGCAAAGGAATTTTGGCGTAAATACAATTAAAGTTTCCTCTTATCAAGCTGTCAGCGGTGCTGGATTAGCGGCTCAAGAAGAGTTGTTAAGCCATACCAAAGCATTTATGCATGGGGAAACCTTGCCCGCTAAAGAATTTGTTCATCCAATTGTTTTTAACTGTATTCCTCACATTGGCTCGTTTGCTGATAATGGTTTTACTTCGGAAGAAAATAAAATCATGCAGGAAACTCGAAAAATTTTGCGATTACCTAAAGTAAGGGTGTCGGCGTTTACGGTAAGAGTACCGGTAATGAATTCTCACGCTGAAACAGTTTGGGTGACTTTAGACAAAAACGTAAGTCGCGATCAAATCACTTCGGTTTTAAAATCAGCAGTGGGAATTGTCGTCCAAGATGACCCTAAAAAATCAGATTATCCTATGCAAAACGAAGTCTCAGGTAAAGATCCGGTTTATGTAGGTCGAATTCACCAAGATATGGATGATCCGATGACTTGGTTAATGTGGATAGTTTCCGATAATATCAAAAAAGGTGCTGCATTAAACGGCTTGCAAATAGCCGAGCAAATTTTTGACATCAATTAGTGATCGTGCTGCAATAATAAAATGAACAGTAAAAGAATGAAAACAGTCACTCCGGGTATTCTTAGGAAGAGTGCGGCTCATTTTATACTTTTTTTCTCGTTGCTTATATTTTCTCCCAATACCTTTGCTGTCATTACTTACATTCCAGGAGCCGGTGGCGTTTCAGTCGCCAATGAAAGTGACTTAGCTAATATTTCTTTATTTGGTGGTCAGGCTGGTACTTGTAGTGCTTCCGATATGGATGACAGCACTACTTGTGATAGTTGTGTGGGATTGTTGGACACAGTTCCCGATCTTTGCAATCCAGGGGGATTAGGCGTTTCTTGTAACGAACACAACGTTTACGATAATTTGTATATCACTCTAAAATTTAAATCAGATCAGGCCTATACTGCTGCACATAAGCCGGTTTATCAATTTTCCAGCAAAGTTGTTACTGCTTTTGAAGATGAAGATATATCTACAAAAGGTTTGGCAATCGCGGCCGGCGCAATCATTACCGCAAAAGTCAGATGGTCCACTTTGGCCAGTTATATCCAGGATGCCGGGATGAATGATGGATTTAGCGAAACAATTAGTATCGGTCTTTCTAAAGATGGTACTGAATTTGCCGATAAAATTTCGATTAAAATTTCTTATCGTTTAATTGATAACAGCACAGCGACGGGTGCGGCAGGTTTTCATGCTGACTGCTCAACTGATGCAACCGGTGCTGCTGACGATGAAGGCTTTTGTTATTTTGAAGCTACTCGTGGTGATGAAAAAGTTTATATCGAAAACACCGATGCTAATGTAAAATACGAAAGTGCATTGTCAGATAAGTTTAATGGCGCCATGGAATATACGGCGGTTCGAATGTACTACACACCTGATGATGGAACCGGAAATTTTTGCAA
>JAYSSX010000230.1:0-12347 GCA_043720315.1 Pseudobdellovibrionaceae bacterium
AAGAGGTGGGTACTGAAGGTAAACTAGGTGGTCAGGCCGATGTAAAGGGCGTCAGCGGAACTTGGAAAGACTTAACTGATAATGTAAATAGCTTGGCAAATAATTTAACTAATCAAGTTCGTAACATCGCAAAGGTGACGACTGCAGTTGCCAAAGGTGACTTGTCGCAAAAAATTACAGTGGATGCCCGCGGTGAGATCTTTGAATTAAAAAATACAATCAATATCATGGTGGATCAGCTGAACTCATTCGCTGCCGAGGTAACTCGGGTTGCGAAAGAGGTGGGTACTGAAGGTAAACTAGGTGGTCAGGCCGATGTAAAGGGCGTCAGCGGAACTTGGAAAGACTTAACTGATAATGTGAATGTCCTTGCTTCGAACTTGACGGTTCAGCTGCGCGACGTCTCTAAAGTTGCGACTGCGATTGCCAATGGTGATATGACTCAGAAAATTACAGTGGAAGTGCGCGGAGAGGTCCTTCAAATTAAAGACGTGATCAACAAGATGGTAGATCAGCTGAATTCATTCGCTGCCGAGGTCACTCGGGTTGCGAAAGAGGTGGGTACTGAAGGTAAACTAGGTGGTCAGGCCGATGTAAAAGGTGTCAGCGGAACTTGGAAAGATCTTACCGACAACGTAAATTTCATGGCTTCGAATTTAACTAAACAAGTTCGAGGTATCGTAAAGGTCGTCACCGCGGTTGCAAATGGTGACTTGAATCAAAAATTCGTCTTAGAAGCCAAAGGGGAAGTTGCGGCCTTAGCCGAAACGATCAACTCGATGACAGACACTCTACGAACATTCGCGGATCAGGTAACTACGGTTGCCAGAGAAGTGGGTATCGAGGGAAAACTGGGCGGACAAGCGAAGGTTCCTGGTGCATCAGGAACTTGGAAAGATCTCACAGACAATGTGAATCAGCTGGCAGGTAATTTGACCGGCCAAGTTCGAGCGATCGCTGAAGTTTCTACCGCGGTAACTAAAGGAGACTTGACCCGCTCTATTTCGGTTGAAGCCGAAGGAGAGGTTGCGGCCTTAAAAAATAATATCAATCAGATGATCGAGAATTTAAAGGATACAACTCAGAAAAATACCGAGCAAGATTGGTTGAAAACCAACTTAGCGAAATTCTCAAACATGATGCAAGGTCAACGCAGTATTACGGCGGTGGCCCAGTTAATTATGTCCGAGTTAACTCCGCTAGTTGATGCCAGCCAAGGTACTTTCTTTATGGCAGAAAATGAAAATGGGACGACCAGCTTAAACTTAATAGCTAGTTATGCTTTTTCTGAACGCAGTACTATTGCTAATAAATATAAATTAAAAGAAGGATTGGTTGGTCAATGTGCGTTCGAGAAAAAACGCATAATGCTAATCCATCCTGATGATGATTACGTAACTATTAGTTCGAGCATCACGGAAATGAAACCCAAACGAGTCATCGTCCTTCCCGTACTTTTCGAGGGTGAATTAAAAGCCGTGATCGAACTTGCTTCGTTGAAACCGTTCAATCAGAACTATATCAATTTCTTGGATCAGTTGATGGATTCTGTCGGCGTTATCTTGAATATGATTTCATCTAGCATGATTACTGAGGAATTGTTACAAGAGGTTAAACGTTCGAATTCGGAACTAGAAAAACAAGCAAAAGAGTTGGAAGAGAAGGCTAAGCTGCTTGAAGTAAAAAATCAAGAGGTGGAGTTAGCCAGCCGATCTTTGGAAGAGAAGGCCGAGCAGTTATCGCTTATTTCTAAATACAAATCGGAATTTTTGGCGAATATGTCGCATGAACTTCGAACTCCGCTTAACAGTTTGTTGATCCTTTCCAAAACTTTGGCTGACAATAAGGATAAAAACTTATCGGCAGAACAAGTTAAGTTTGCGACGAATGTCCACTCGTCAGGTCAGGATTTGTTAGCATTGATTAATGAAATTTTAGATCTTTCTAAAGTGGAAGCGGGCAAAATGCCTGTCAGTATTAAAGATGTCTCAACCAGAGATCTGAAAGAATATTTAGAACAGACTTTCCGGCCAGTCGCTGAACACAAGAAGTTAGACTTCACGATCATAACTGATCTGCAATTACCAAAATCGCTGTCCACTGATGAAAATCGGTTGCAGCAAATTCTTAAAAATCTTCTTTCAAACGCCTTTAAGTTTACCGAAACTGGATCAGTTAAGTTGCAGATTTCTTTGGCCGATACAAACCGTATCTTTCCTTTCGAGTCACTAAATGGAGCCGAAAATGTCCTGATGTTCAGAGTAATTGATACAGGAATTGGAATTCCAAAAGACAAACAAAATTTGATTTTCGAAGCTTTCCAACAAGCCGACGGAACTACTAGCCGTAAATACGGCGGCACGGGATTAGGTTTAACTATCAGTCGTGAGATCGCAAGACTTCTAGGCGGTATGATTGATGTGAACAGTCATCCTGGGGTCGGTAGTGAATTTACACTTTACATCCCACAAAAATATGTTGGCGACGATGGCAATTTAAAATCTAACGTTTTGGAAGAGCCTCGCGTGATCCCGGAATTACCGGTCGATGCTGATTTTTCTGGCCGAAAAGTTTTGATTGTCGATGATGACATGAGAAATATTTTTGCACTGACAAGTATTTTAAAGCCGCGCGGAATAAAAGTCGTGTACGCCGAAAATGGCAGAGATGGAATTAAAGTCTTGGGCGAAAATCCTGATGTCGATGTTGTCTTAATGGATACGATGATGCCGGAAATGGACGGATTAGCTGCCACGAGAGAGATTCGTAGATCAGCAGAATTTGAAAAGTTACCAATCATTTCATTGACTGCGAAAGCTATGAAAGGCGATCGCGAGAAATGTCTTGAGGCTGGGGCTTCGGATTACGTTACTAAACCCGTCAATGAAGAGCATTTGCTGGCAGTAATGCATAGCTGGCTTCACTAAAGGTTATAATGAGCCAGAATGTTAATATTTTATTGGTTGATGACAGGGAAGATGGCTTAACCGCTTTGCAAGCGGTGTTAAAAGAGAGTAGTTTTAATCTAGTTTTAGCCAGGTCCGGAATAGAAGCTCTAAAGTTGCTTTCGGTGTATGACTTTGCTGTTATTTTGTTGGACGTACAAATGCCGGGTATGGATGGTTTTGAAACGGCTAATCGAATTAAGCAGAACGATAATTTTAGGTATACACCAATTATTTTCGTCACTGCGATCAGCAGCGAAGATATCGAGCATATCTATAAGGGATACGAGTACGGTGGAGCTGTTGATTATATTTTTAAGCCCTTTGATGCCCGAATTCTATTATCTAAGGTCAGTGTCTTTGTGGACCTTTATTTAAAATCAAAATTATTGGAAGAACAAACGCATCTGATTCGTGAAAGTTCTCGACAAGAAAAAGTATTGCGTTTAGCCCAGTGGGAAGTCGAAAGTTTAAAACGTTACCAAAACTTGGCGAATTCTATTTCGCATGTTGTTTGGCGAGCCAAGGCCAGTGGCTCGATGGAATATTTTAATCAAGTCTGGGTCGACTATACAGGCTTAACTGATCGCTTGAGCGATGGTGATGGCTGGCAACAGGCCTTCGAACCCGAGGATCTTAAAAACTTTTTGCGAACTTGGATGGATGCGATGGAGCGCGGGCAAGATTTTCAAGTGGAATGCCGTATTCGCAATCAAAAAGGAGATTTTCGTTGGCATTGGGTTCGAGCCCAGACTGAAAGAAATAGTACTGGGGAAGTTATAGCCTGGCTGGGAACTTGTACTGATATTGAAGAACGCAAGTACATGGAAATGAAACTGATCGAAACCAGCAAAGAGGCTGAGTCCGCAAGTCTTGCAAAGACACATTTCTTGGCAAATATGAGTCATGAAATTAGAACTCCACTCAATTCTATTATTGGGTTCACCGAATTGCTGATGAATCCAGAAGTAACCATGGAAAATCGAATGGCCAATTTGGCGATTGTTAAAAGAAGTGGATTGCAACTGTTACGAATTATCGATGAAGTGTTAGATATTTCAAAGGTAGAAACCGGTCGACTGATCGTTGAGAAGGTGGAAACTGATTTAGTGACGATGCTAATTGATTTGCAGTCATCCATGCAAATCCAGGCTCGAGAAAAAGGCATTAAATTTAAATTTTCTTGTTTGAATTCTATTCCTAGAAAAATCGTAACCGATCCAACTCGCTATCGACAGATTTTAACTAATGTCATTGGAAACGCGATTAAATTTACTAGCGTTGGATCTGTCAATGTTCAGTTGAGCTTCGAAGCCGATACGGATACAGGACTTAAAATTTTACATTGCGCAATTACGGATACTGGTCCGGGAATAAAGTCGCAACATGTAGATCGATTGTTCCAGCCCTTTATGCAAGTCGATAGTTCGGCCACACGCCGTTTTGGTGGCGCCGGTTTAGGCTTGGCTTTGTCGCGTAGGCTAGCGAAGGCATTAAATGGCAATGTATATTTAGAAAGTAGTGAACCTGAGGTTGGCAGTGTATTCTGCGTAGATATCGAAGCCATCGCCGTCGAGCCTGCCACTTTTTTTCAAGATATTAATTCTGAAAAAGTTGAAAACACTATTGATAAGAATCTTTTTGATAAAAAATTTCTTAAAGATGTCCGAATTTTGATTGTCGACGATGCTAATGACAATCGAATTTTGATGGATCACTTCCTAAGAGGTGTCGGCGCAAAAACCGATTTTGCTGGTGACGGGCAAGAGGCTATTGATAAAGCTAATTCAAAAGATTTTCAGGTTGTTTTGATGGATATTCAGATGCCGGTACTAGACGGATATTCAGCCGCCATGGAATTACGCCGGCAAGGTTATAAGAAGCCCATCATTGCTTTAACGGCGCATGCCCTGAAGGAAGATAGGGAGCGATCTTTAAAGGCGGGCTGTGACGATCACATCACTAAACCCATCGATAGGGCGCAACTGTTGAAGTTGATTTCCCATTACACAAACGCCATTGTTACTCATTAGAATAATCCTGGCGAATTGTTCATTTGCAGGCGTCCACTTGTTAGTGGACTGGGCACTTGAGTCCACTTGTTAGTGGACGTTACTTATCCATTCGTCGGCAAGATCAGATAATTGAACGATTAATTGTTTTAGTTGCACTTCAATTTTGTCGATATCAGAAGCCGTGATTTTTGACAGATTTTGTTTTCTAGACTCTCTTTCGATTTCCTCTAAAGAATTCGTTACATCTCCCTGAATGAAGTTCAAGGTCGAGCCTTTCAGTTTATGACTGGCACTTGACAAAGCAGTTTCATTTCTAGAACTTAGTCCATCCCGCATCTGCTGAATGCAAGTGGAATAGGTCGAGCGATATCCCTGCAAAACTTCTTTTAAAAAAAGTCCGTCGTGAAAAAAGGTGCTTTCCAGTTTTTTTACATTAATAGGTATCGGCATATCTTCAGTGTTCGATGTCATAAAACCCCCTCATTTTGTTATCGTGACTAAACAGTAATTAAACAAAACTTGATACATAATTAGTAGTATATCACGCAATTGTAAACTGTTTTATAGCACTATTATCTTCTTACGAACAAAAGATATGGGTATTGTTTTTCACTATGTTTAGTTTTTTAAACCCTTGGGTTGGACCTATCTTTTACTTTGAAAAAAGTACCAAAATATAAGCACACAAATTAATCAAGGAGGACATATGAATAGCAAGAGTTTAGGAGATGCAAACAATATAGAAGAGACTGGATTGGACATGGAAGGGTTACATTTACCCTTCGCTTTTGACCAAGGAGTAATGTTTGATCTAGACGATGGTGCCCCGCTCTTCTTTACTGATGTCTTATTAGTTGAAGATGATTCCGTGACATCCAGTTACATAAAACAAAAGATGAAAAAAACGGCAAAAGGGCAAACTCGAGTGAGGTCTTTTTCCTCTGCTGAACAGGCTGCTGACTACATTATCTCGCTTAAGGATCATGATCTGCCTGGACCTGATCTTGCTATTATAGATTATAAACTAAAAGGGTCCGTCGACGGTCTATGGTTATGTAAATTAATAGAAAATCGATGTCCTGAAACTCGAACCATTTTAATTTCAGGTGCTGATGAAGGGGACATTAGTGAAAAAATGGAACGTTACAATGTTAAGCCCGTTTTTATCCAAAAGCCTTTAGGCCCTTCGAAACTGTTTAACGTTATTAAATCGCTTTAACTTTAGTAAGGAGTAACTGTTTATGTTTACTTTGAATATGAAAGGTTTTAGAAAAACTAAAAATTTGAAACGAGAATTAGAAGAAGTCGTTGGCGAAATTCAGAACATAGTTCCGCGCGCAGACATCGCGGTTTATATTCATCCAGAAACCAGCCGAAAAAATCTATTTACTGTTTCTATGATCGTCAGTGGACTACGTAAAAAAGTCGTCGTGACTGAACATGATTCGAACTTATACTCCATGATCCAAAACGCAAAAAGAATTGTTATCAATCAGCTACATAAAATGAAAGAAAAACAAGTTAGCAATAGGACTAGGGATAAATTTAGAGCTCGCAAGGTTCCTATTCCTGTGGAAGAAAGTTATGCCTATTAAGCTTTGGATGGTCTTTTTTTAATGGCCTTTTCTTTGTGTACAGTAATGACTTAAGCGCGGGGGAAATATGGATAAAGTAGAAGTTACTAGATTCAAGATGTTGAGAAACCCAACATTAAACGCCCCTTCCGCCTTTTTTGAATTTGAAGATTTAACGGATCGCGATATCACTGGAATCTTGGTTCCCTGGGTTTCAGAGATTAACCGCTTCTGGGATGCGGACTTTAAATTAATGACGAATGAAGGGGAAGAATATTTCATACTTTCTGATGCGAAGTGGAAAGAATTATTGGAATCTTTATCTTGGTCTACAGTGCTCCTGACCGGAAAATTAAGCTTAAAACAATCTGTTTTCATTCCCGAAAAAGTTTTGTATATTAGTGCCTCTAATCGTGTTTAGGATGGTTAATTGAAGATACAAAATTGGTGGCATAATCTATCAGTTTCTAAGAAACTTTACGGCGTTGTTGGCCTTATGGCCGCGCTTATTGCGACCGAGCTGATAACATTGTTATTTGCCATGGGAACATTGTCTTCTGTCCGCGCCTTCGTAGAGGGTGAGGGCCTTTATTCCAAAGCCCAAAAGAATGCAATCCAAAGTCTTTATCAGTTTGCCGCGACCGGCGAAGAAAAATATTATCAGAACTTCAAAAAGAATTTAGAGATTCCTATGGGCGATCGTAAGGCTCGCTTGGAATTGTTAAAAAAGAATTTTGATTTTCAAACTATTCATGATGGTTTCATGCAGGGTGGAAATCACCCCAATGATATCGACGGAATGATTAAACTGCTTACGCGATTTAACAAAATAAGTTATATCCACGACGCGATTGATGCCTGGACAAAGGCTGACATGGCCTTTGATGATTTGATGCAAATTGCCGATGATCTTCACCGGATAGTGCGCAAACAGGGCTACCGCTCGCCTAAGGTCATTTTTGCAATCGCTCGTTTGGCCATCATCAACGATGATTTAACAAAATTAGAAACTGCCTTCTCTTCTTCATTAGGTGCGGGTTCGCGTTGGTTAGAAGACTTATTAATGAAAATTTTGGCCTTGGTAGTTTTGTCTGTTGAAGGAACTGGCCTTTATTTAATTTATCGATTCGGCCGAAATTTAAGTCGAAGTCTTAAAGAACTTACGGATACGGCCAAACACGTGGGACGCGGTGATTTTTCGAAAACGGTACCTGTCCATTCAAAGGATGAATTAGGTCAGCTGGCCATGGCCCTTAACGATATGATTATGGATTTAAAAACCAGCATTGGGGAACGGAAGTTGGCGGAAAATGCCAACCAAGTGAAGTCGATTTTTTTGGCAAATATGTCGCACGAGATTCGTACTCCGCTGGGAGTTATTTTAGGGTTTGTGGAAGTGCTTAAGGGTGGTAAGTCGTCTCGAGCAGAAGAAGTGAAGTATTTGGATATCATCGAACAAACTGGAAAAAAATTAAACCGTATCATTAACGATATATTGGACATTTCAAAAGTAGAATCTGGTCATTTAGAAATGGAGACCAATGTATTTGCTGTCAGAGAATTATTTGACGAATTGAATTTACTATTTGAAATGAAGGCGAGACAAGGACGTAATAAAATTGTTTTTAAAGTTGATGAAAAGGCGCCGCAAGAAATTGCTACTGACCGCTTACGCCTGCAGCAGATCTTAATAAACTTAATCGGTAACGCCATACGATTTACTGACGCTGGATTAATCGCGATCAATTATTTCAGCGAAGGTACTAAATTGCATTTCACCGTCAATGACACAGGAGCTGGAATGACTGAAGAGCAAATTCCTAAAATCTTCCAGCTGTTTTCACAAGCCGACCAGTCAAGAACTAGAAAACACGGTGGAACCGGTCTTGGCTTGATTCTATCGAAAAAATTGGCCCAGGCCATGGGTGGAGATGTAGTCCTAAAGAATACCAGTCCTAATTTGGGTTCGACCTTTTTAGTGACAATAGCGAACGAAATTGAAAAATCTAATTACAGTTATACCGCGGTAAAAGATCCTGGTTCGACATTGCCTTTCGATGTTGAAATCTTAAAAGGTAAAAAAGTTCTCGTCGTTGATGACAGCCCGGATAATCAACTTTTACTTAAAGTCCTTTTGGGTAAAGCCGGAATAGAAGTGGCCAATGCTGAAAATGGTGAACTAGGTGCGAAGAAAGCACTATCTAATAACTTCGATATGATATTGATGGATATTCAGATGCCTGTTTTAGACGGATACGAAGCCACTTCAAAATTGCGAAAACTGGGTTATACCAAACCGATCATTGCCTTAACGGCAAATGCAATGAAGGAAGATCAAAAGCAGTGTATGGCCGTGGGATGCAACGATTACATTACAAAACCAATTGAAGTCGAAAAATTATTCAGATCATTGGTGCGCAATTTAGAAATGGATGCCTAAACCTTAATAGCTATAAGAAGTCGCGAATGATATTCCGGTATTTTCGATGGAAGAAGATCCACTGCCTTGAATGGCTTCATACTTAGAATTAAACAGATTTAATAAGTTAGTAAGGAATTTTACTTTGGTTGATACGCCGATGTTCATATAAGTCAGTAAGGTTAAGTTAAGGTCTTTGCCATAGTCGCGAACTTCAGAGTATTTAAATCCTGTCATAAGGCCCGTTTCCTTTGAATACTGCCATTGATAACCGATTCCTTGTGAAGTCCCGAGGGGGCCTTTTTCATCTTGATTGCCAGGCTGGTCAGATCTTTCAATTTTATCAAGGTCGATAACTACAAAATGATTTTCGGCGAAACTATATTTAATTCCTAAACCATACTGCATCGGCGATCGGTAAGAATAAGAAGTTGAATTAGATTTATCCAAAACAGTCCCATCGGTACTGATGTAAAGATTGTCTTCCGTGCGAGAAGAAGACATCGCTTGTCCTTGCGGCTCGACGTAAAAACCGAAATTTATTTTTTCTAACTTGTATAGGCCGCCTAAACGAATCGATATGGCTGTTTCATTGACACTTTCTAGGTCGTAGTCGGAACCAGTTGCCGAGGCAGTTTGAGATTTGCTAAGACGTAAATTTTTTGTATTTACTAGATGAATTGTCGGACTGATTCCGTAAAAAAAATTCTCCGAGAAATTCCCAGCATAAGTGACTCCAAATTTCGAGTTACCCACCGAACTTTCAACATTGGCAGCGGTTTGGGTTCCCAAAATATCTACTAAAAAATATTTTGAAACTTGAATGTCTATTTCATTTGAAAAGTAAAATGAAACAAAATGACCGCCCACCTGTATTTGATTCATCAAGTAGGCCGAGCTGGATTTGAAATTTGGCGGTGGACTGCGGTCACTCAATTGACTACTGCCGACACTGAACTGTGTGATCGATAAAACCGAGGTCGCTGCTGAAAAATTACTTTTCTCAAGGCCATTCAATCCAGCGGGATTGTAGACATTCGCACCTACTGAGGCATCCAAAGCGATTCCGTTATTTCCCAGGAGACCTTCATTAAATCCTTTGGGTGATAAATTGTAATAGGCAAAGGAAACGGAGGCTGAAAGAGAAAGTAAAATTAAGCTGGGTAAAAGAAATAAATTAATGGGCGTCTTCATAGGGCGCTGTCAATTTGATAGGTTTAGGAACTTCATAAGTCGAAACGCCGTCGGCACTTTTGCCATCTAAAACACTAAAGGGATGATCGAGGTTCAGGTTTACGCCACTTAAATAAAAATATCGACTCATATAGCCCCCAGCAGGTCCATTAAGTGAGACTTCATAAGCGACAACACAAAACTTACTTAGGCCATCTATGTAGGATCGGCTGACTTTAGCGAAGCAAAATTTTACTGTATTGCAATCAGAATCACCACAGCGACTAATCAATTTAAGGCGGTCGTTTCCAAATAGCGGACTTTCAGAAAGCTCTTCCGTAAGATTTGCAAAAGTACTAATAAATTTTCCCGATTCACTTTTAAATACAAAGTGAACAAAGATACTATCGATATAATTTTGTTTGTAAACATTAAGGGAGTAATAGCTGACTTTATCATCTTTTGAACTGCTAGTAATTACTTCTCCGCCGGTCGAATAGGCAGGATTTCCATAATACTCGATCACCGAAAGTTTACCAATTGCGGACTCTTTGTTGATTCTTCCCAGGTAGAATTCATAATTAGGAATTTTAACTTCGCCATTTTCTATCCTAGTTTCTTGATTCATGTATTTTTGTTTTAAAACTAGGCGGTCGTTTTTATCGGTTTTACAAGACGACAAGATATTCAAACTGAATAGGAAAATGATAATAAGTACCTTTTTCAAAATCCTACTCCTACAGTCAATCCGGCCCAGGCCGTAGGTTTGTTTAGTAACAAAGCTAACAAGGTACCTCGGAAAAATGAATTTGAACTGACTTTGTATTCGTATCCAGTTGCCAGATTGGGAACTGCGATCAATGCGTTAACATCGGCTTGCACTCCTGCCGTGCTTTCGACCTGTGCATTGTAGGAACGTTCGGTGTCAGGATCTTGATAAGATATTTTAAGACTGCGAAACAAACTACCAATGTCAAAATCGGTTTCAGACTTTATGGAAACAAAAGTGGCGCCGGTAGAAATGAAGGGACGGTGTGATCCCATTGGAAAGTAGAATTGAGCATAAACAGGGATTAATTGAATAAGAGTATTACTTTGCGCCAATGTCGGATTTAAGTTTAAGGATTGATAAGAATATCCTATGCCCATTGAAATGCGTGGGGAGGGAGAGTATTCGTATCCCAGGGTATAAAGTCCGCCGCGTCCGAAAGCCTCCACATACATGCTATTTTGATTTACATAAGAATTGCCGTGCCGGAAATTAGTTGCCGAGCTTTTGGTCGGCTGTATATAAGTCGTAGTATCCGCATGGCTAAGCCGGATCAAAGCCAATATAACGAGAATACATTTGAAAATGAACAAAGCCTGTCGCATAGTTACTTAGATAGCAAAAGAGGGGCCTAAAAATGAAGTTTAGATTTCAAAAAAATATTTGTAAATCGTTGATTGCTTTAGGTTTAATTTTTATCTCAAGTACCATTTTTGCTCATGGAATGGACGAACCAGGCCCGCATCAGGGACAAATACAAATGCCGTCCACTTACCACACCGAAATTCTTATCGAGAACTCGCAAGATGTAAAAGTCTACTTGTTAGATATCGATTTTAAAAATCCTGTGACTGACAAATCGGAAGCGTTGGTGGTTTATGAAAGCGGTCGAACAAAAGTGGATATGCCATGCATGGCGGAGAACGATTATTTCATTTGTAGAACCAGACAGACGCTGAATTTTAAGCGTGGTAAATTAAGAGTTAAATCGCACCGTGAAGAGGCCAAAGGCAACGACGTTTTTTATGAGCTGCCATTAAAAAAATGGAAAAAACCGGCTACAAAAGCCAAGAAAAAAGCCTTACAGAAGTCACACCGTTAATTCGGATTACATAATAGAATTGTATAAGCTTTAATTTCGTTTTGTTCTTTTTGATATTTGTTTAATGTTCCAGCAGAAGAACCATTGATCATACGAATAGCCTGCACATCAGTAATTTCCAAGAATTTCATTAATGATTCTACATTGGCGCACCTGGCAGTGAGTCCATTGCGAACGGTTTGTAGCATATCTACCAGGCGAAAGCTTAATTCATCAGGACTGTCTGAAGATTTTCTCAATTCGCCCATCAGCTGAACCAAGAATTCTTCTCCAGCTTTTTTTCGAGACTCGTAACTTTCCATTTTTTTCAGGGTCAGGATACCTTGTTCAAAGCGTTCATTTAATTCCGG
>JAYSSX010000231.1:0-4090 GCA_043720315.1 Pseudobdellovibrionaceae bacterium
GCGCGAGAAAATCCACCCTCTGCGCTCATAGTAGAACTAGAAGTAACTGGACCCATTTCAAAAGTTACATACTCAGGTAACTGAGTGATGTCTGACGGATTAAGAAAGATATCTTGTACGTCAGTAGCCATATTAGCAGGTCCTTGAAGGGCCCCCATACGTGCTTTAGAAGCGTTAGCATTAACTGCCAACAAAGTAAGTGCTGCAAGCAAAAGTGTTTTTTTCATTTTAATTCCTTTCTTTAGCTCTGCAAAAGTCGTTATTGTTAATTGTTTTAAGTTACAAAACTTAAAATTTAAATTTATGTTTCAACTCAAATCCTAATTAGGTCCCCTTGCATAATCAATAGATTTTAGTCGAGAACTCTTATCTCACCTCTATTGTTTAGATAGATCCCACACCTTTTTAAGGATGAACGACTGTTGCACAAAATACTCAGCAGCTTGAAAATGAAATTTGTAAGAATATTTTGTTTTTAAAATAGTCCTCAACGAGTCAAAAGGAAAACTGGGTCAATAATCCCTAGAACCCTTTTGCTGGAAGGCTTGTACAACTTTTGACAAAAAAATATTTTATAGAAAAATGACAAAAGGACATTTTTTTTTGTTTAAAAAATAAGCTCCGCCAAAGGCGCTGGCCAGCGAATTTTAGCGGCTGAACTGTGTTTTTTGTGCAGCTAGAACTAGGTCTAGTTTTTAAACACAAAGCGTTAATTAGCCTTATGCATCAGGTCCTTAGGTGTTGGAATTTCCTCTAAAAAAGAAAAAACCCAGAGCTTTTAACCCTGGGTTTTCTTCATTTTGGCCTCATTCAACTGAACTAAATCAGTAAACTAGAGCAATCACTTATCTAACATTAATAGATACAGTTCTATCATTCATATAACCGCCAGATAAATTACCTAGGTTTTGGATAGCATTTCTTGTCGTGATTGAACGACCTGAAAAGTTAGCACGGTCATAAATAGTAACTTGGATTGGTCCAAAGATACGGATTGAAGAAATTCTTCCTCTTAAGTATCCACCCAAATTAGCAATTCGAGAATTCATAGGTAAACATACTGACTGACCTTGGAAGTTTGCATGTTCAAAGAAGCAAGCTTGCGCATTGTTAGAGTACGGATCGTTTGGATTCCCTGGGTAATTTGGCTGGTATGGATCATACGGGTCATATGGATTATTTGGCTGGTATGGGTCATATGGATTGTACGGCTGATTAGGCTGGTATGGATCGTAAGGATTATGCGGTTGCCCTGGTTGGTATGGATTGTACGGTTGATTTGGCAATGGATCTGGATCATAGGGATCTGGCTGGTACGGATCATAAGGGTTGTGTGGATTTGTGACTACTGGGTCATTCCATCCGCCACCGTTATTGTTTGGATCTGTCCATCCGCCACCGCCGTTGTTACAGCTTCGGCCTGTGTATCTAGAAAAACAACCTTGATCTTCAATAGTCCAAGCACCTGAAATGTACCAATCACTTGGTGTGCATCCACAGATACGTTGACGTTCACGTCCGTTTTCGCAAGAAATTTGACCCGTGTGGCCAGGACCACAGTCATTCAATGCGAAAGCCGGAAGCGATGTTAGAGCAAGCATAATGGTTAAAATTGCTGCTTTCATTTTAGTCTCCCCTTTTAGTTTTTGTTCTTATGTAGTGTCATAATGAACTGTTTATGGTTTCCATAAAATAAATTTGCAATCTGGGCGCCAAAAAATTCGAGTCGGTTTGACACCTAGTCCATAGTACTTTGGTTAAAATACATTAAACTTTTCCGCATGTTGAAGAAAAAATTATTAGAAGGCGCGATTAAGAGACATCCAGATGGATTTGGCTTTTTCATTCCTGATCAAAAAGAAGAACCAGATGTATTTATACCCCGTGATGAAATGAAGGGTGTAATGACAGGTGACAAGGCCTTGGTCCAGGTATACCCGGAGCCAGGAGGACACCGTTTTCGTGGCGAAATTATGAAATTAACCGAAAGAGCGTTTCATCATTTAGCCGGAGTATTTATTCCGAATGCAAAAGGTGGCGGACTGTTAGTCGATGAAAGTAAATCCTGGGGAGCTGATGTTTATATTGATGCTGCTAAAACATTAAATGCTAAAAAAGGGGAATTAGTAAAAGTAAAAGTTCTTACTTACCCTTCGAAAAGCGAAAGTTTAACCGGAGAAGTGATTGAAGTTCTTGGTGATAATCAAGACCCGTTAAATGACATTAAAAAAGTACTTATCGTTCAGAATATTCCTAGTGAATTTTCTATAGAAACTTTAGAACAAGCGAAAACAATTCCACATGAAGTGAATCCTAAAGATTTCGCGCATCGAGTGGACTTAAGAAATAAGAATTTGATTACGATAGATGGTGCCACAGCAAAAGATTTCGATGATGCGATCTATGTTGAAAATAATTCGCAAGGTTTTCGTCTTTGGGTCGCCATCGCCGATGTCAGTCACTATGTTCGCAATGGAGCTCCGATCGACAACGATGCTTATGAACGAGGAACCAGTGTTTATTTTCCTAACTTTGTGGTGCCCATGTTGCCTGAGGCATTATCGAACGGCCTTTGTTCCTTAAATCCCCACGTGCCACGATTATGTTTAGTTGCCGAAATGCAATTTGATTTTGAGGGCGAATTAACCGAAAGCAGCTTTTACGAAGCGGTAATGGAAAGTAAGGCCAGAGTCACTTATGGCGAAGCTCAAGAAATCATTGATCGACAGAATGAAAATTACACTGGTGATAACGGAAAATTAGCCCATGTTCGACAGGACATTCTACGTGCCGCTGACTTGGCAAAAATTTTAATGGCAAAACGGTTTAAAGAAGGTTCGATGGAATTAGAAATTCCTGAAGTTCAACTGATGATTGATTCTACGGGGGAACCTGTTGATTTAGTTAAAACTGAAAGATTGTTTGCCCACAGATTAATTGAAGAAATGATGTTGTCTGCCAATGTAGCGGTCGCGAAATTTTTAACCACCAGTGAAATACCAGCCATTTATCGTATTCATGAACCTCCGTTTGAAGATGCCATCGCTACCCTGGAAAGATACATGCATAACTTTGGCAGCGAACAAAATCTTCAAGGTGGAAAGTTACAGAAAAAACTAACCAAAGCCTTAAAAGAATTCGAAGGCAAACCTGAAGCACAGATTTTAAATATTCTCACTTTGCGATCTATGAAACAGGCCAAGTACAGCCCAGACAACGTGGGACATTTTGGTTTAGGATTTGAAGATTATACTCATTTCACTTCACCTATCCGACGTTACCCAGATTTAATCGTCCATCGTTTATTGAAAAGTATCATTATGCCCAAGGCTGGATATCGTTTGATGAGCGAAGGCGACCTAACAACAGCAGGTAATATGTTATCGGCCTGCGAGCAAAGATCAGTTAAGGCAGAACGACTTTTAGTTTCCATTAAAAAGGCTCGGTTTATTAAGAAGTTTGTTGGACAGGAGATGGATGGAATCATCAGCTCGGTGGCTAAATTTGGAGTATTCGTATTATTGCGAACTTATGAAATTGATGGGCTAGTGCGACTAGAAGCCTTGGGAAATGATTACTTTGAATATGATGAAGAAAATCTTGTTCTGGTTGGCAAACGCACTGGTAAAGAATATCGAATCGGTGGCCTTGTAAAAATCCAAGTGGTTAGTGCTAACGTCGACGATGGAAAAATTGATTTTATATTGGCTGAAGATGAAAATCAAAAGTCATCGGGAAAAGACCTCAGTAAATCCTATAAATCTAAAGGTGGCGGTCATAATCCACGTGGGGTCAGCGCACGAAAAGGCTCATCTGAAGGTGGCAGAACGGGACGCTCCGAAGGGGGACGAAGCGGTCGCACTGATCGTGGTGACAAAGGTGGACCTGGCGGCGGGAAACGATCCGGCCGAAATGATCGCAGCGAAGTTACTGCCAAAAATAACGATTTTAAAGGCCGCGGAAAAGATTCGAAAAGAATCGGCGAAAAACCGACGACTGATAAAAGCTCAAAAAATAAACCACAAAAAACTTATTCCAATAAATTACAATACTTAAAGGAACGTGAAGAAAGTGATTCAAAATCAAATCA
>JAYSSX010000232.1:0-8584 GCA_043720315.1 Pseudobdellovibrionaceae bacterium
AATTATTGCATTGATTTAATAGTGGAGCCTGGCTTTTGCGTTTGTTGGTTTTTCGCATTCATTGCTGTAGAAGTACGGCTTTGTTCTGCGGCGGCATCAGACATTGCCGCTTCAGAAATTCTATTTTTAGCGTAGCTTTCTTTTGCTAATATTCGAATGTCATTTTTAATATCCGTGACACCATTAATGTTTTCGGCAAGATCTTCCACCATGGATTTAATCTGTCGAGATTCCGCTTTTCCTGTAAATTGCACAATTCCATCTTTAACGTCGACCTCTAGTTCACTAGGATCGATTTCTGGATGATGAGTTAAAGCTTCACAGACTTCTTCTTTAATTCTGTCATCGGAGCGTTTGTATCCCTTTGGACCTTTTCCTGAATGTGGTCCAGCTTCTTGACGGTGGCCACTTTCCTGTCGTGAGAAGTCTGATGATCCGCTCCAGGTAGAACTTCTTGACGGCGAACTCCAGGACTCCTGCGATTGCTGGTAAGGAGACCCTGCACCATGTTTGGTGTAGTACTGCCCTTGTTGTTGAGCTCCAGAACCTGAATCTTCCCAGGGGCGGTAGGCGTGATTTTGGTTTTCAGCGTAACGATTTGCCGAGTAGCCCTGATTAAAGCGTCCTGAGTTTTCGTTTTCATTTGTATAGTTTTGCCCTGGGCGACCGTAATAGTCAGAAGGAGTATAGCTGGAGCCTGGTCCTCCGTTGCTAGAACCATTGTAATAAGTTCCACGCGAAGCCCCAGGATTTTGTTGTGGGTAAGGCCGCTGAAAGGTTTGATCTAGACGGCCATAGTCATTGCCGTAATAACTTTGTCCAACATTTCGATTGAAGCTGTTGTCGATGTAATTGGGTTGTGAATTGGATTGTTGATAGGGCTGTGATGACCGTTGTGGTTCGCTGAAATTGCGATAGGGATTTTCTAATTGGTACTGAGATTCAACATCCTGAAAGTTGTAGTTTTGGTAACCGTCATCTTGTTGTTGGCGAGATGAGGTTTCGCTGGAAGACATGCTTGTTGGTGCGCTGCTGAATTGACTGCCTTGATTTGATCGTTCTTGGGGTTTTGGTTGTCTATGTTTCACGGGGATCTCCATTTGGTTATTATTTTTATCGGTCCGATTCTTTGATTCAGGATTTGATTCAGCAAATCCAAGGCCGCAAAAAATAACAGGAGAATCCGTTATCGTGGTAGACATGTTTGATTTGAAATTACATAGGGGAAAAACGCAAGAGAGTCGGTCCTTTTTGCCACACGACTCTTTTGGATTTCATAATGAAATGAGAAAAATATTTTCAAAGGCGTTCTTAGGATGTGCATGCCCAACAAATTTGAATTCGGGATCTATTTTATTTTCGATATAGAACGAATTGTGTTTATGTTTTACTAAACGCCAGTCATCAGGATTAAGTCCAAAAAGTGAAAGACTCTTTTGTAGTGAGTCTTCACGGAGTTTATGGGTCAGAAAATTAGGATGTTTGAGCGGTGTTGATAGATTAAGTTGCATGAGGCCCCCTTTGCCAGGGGACTAAGGCAATTATTTGGCCGACTGCGAAAGAGCCTATTGCTCTACAGAATTAATTGGGATGTTTTTTCCAAAATTCAGGAAATGAGAGTGCTAAAAAGAAGACTGTTCTGGGACTAGAGCCTTTAAAAATAAAAAAGACCAGGTGAATGACCTGATCCCTTTTAATACTTTTCGAGTTACTTTCGTGAGTTTCCGCTTTCCTAAAGTTTGATTAAAGCTTTGGGAAAGCTGTAAACTAAACTTCGAAAGGAACCGGAGAAATAGTCTCTACGCGGTTAAAAACGTCATAAGCTTCAGTTCCATTAGGAACTAGAGCTAAATTTCTTGCTTTTTTAACTGCAGCAGCTACTTTTTTCTGCTGAGATATGCTCAATTTTGACAATCTTGCGGGAGTGATTTTTCCAGCATCGCTGATAAAACGGCCTAAACTCATTGGATCTTTATAATCAAATAAATGATCACCAGAGAACTCTTGTCTGTATTTAGATCTTGCTGTTTTTTTCATATTCGTCCACCTTTATTCAAGAAAGAAGACTTATACGATAAATTTCCGTTGCCAACAAGTGTCTTTTTTAATAAATGTTTAAGGTCTTCAAAGCCGCAAGGGAAAAGCCTTGGCTAGACAAATTTTAAGGAGCCTCTATGAGCCGATGTGAATTAACTGGAAAAAGCCCTGTTGTAACAAACTTGGTCAGCCACTCAAATATTAAAACTAAAACTCGTTCATTACCGAATGTTCAGAAAAAACGTATGTTTAGCAAAGTTTTGAACCAAATGGTTCAATTACAGATTGCTACAAGCGCGTTAAGAGACATGGAACATATGGGAGGTTTTGATACTTACTTGTTAAATCTTAAAGAAAGCAAGCTTTCTAAGAGAGCAATGTCGGTAAAAACAAGAGTTTTACGTAAACTTAAAGGTACTAAAAAATAATTAGGGGTGTTTTGTGAAGAAGTTGAATATTAAAAAAGGCGCTACAGTTCAGGTTATGGCTGGAGCCGATAAGGGTAAAAAGGGCGAAGTTTTAGAGGTATTCCCTAAAACGATGAAGGTTAAAGTTCAAGGCGTTCGCGTTGAGACTCATTTTGATAAAAAAGAAGGCTTGAAAAAGCTTGAAGGTATGATCGATTATTCAAATTTGATGCTTGTAAGTTCACCTGAAGCTAAGACTAAAAAAGCCGCAAAAAAGAAAACCGCTACTAAATCCACTTAATTAACTCTCAGGCGGGAAAGTCGGCTTTCCTAGCCTAAAGAAAAACTTGAGCAAACCGATATAAAGACTAGCTAGGGGTTTTTTATGAAATTCTGGACAGTTTTAAAAGTTTGCCTTGTTTTATCAGCGCTATTCTCTAATCTCGCATTTTCTCAAAATGAGACATCTACAGAAGAAAAAAAAGAACTCCCAACTTACGTAATCTGCAAAAATAAAGATGTCGTTCGTACAATTCGTGTTGAAAAGTCATCACAAGCTTGCAAAACGACATACACTAAAAACGGTGAAGACAAAATTGTTGGAAAATCTAAAACCGAAGATGTTTGTATTGAAGTTCTCACGAATATAAAGAAGAATTTAGAAGAGAGTAACTGGAAATGTAAAGACATTAGTGCTTCTCGTGTATCTAGCTCTATCTAGTGAGTTTTTAATGCCAGATGAATCAAAAAATTAATATCTCCCTTTTGCAGATGACTTCCGTTGATGATTTAAGCAAAAATCTTAAAACTATTTTGGACGCTGTTGCTATCGCTGAAAAAAATCAAAAAAATGATTTGATTTGTTTGCCCGAGAATTGTCTTTATATGCGAGTCAAAGAAGGCGAAAAAGTAAAGGGTCTCTCTATTGATTCTCCTGAAATCAAATCACTTTTTGAATTGTCTAAAGAACTTAATGTTTCATTACACCTGGGTTCTTTGCCTTTGTTGGAGGGCGAAAATATTTATAACTCAAGCCTTTTGATTACTCCGGAGTCCACAAAGGTCAGTTATAAAAAAATTCATCTTTTTGATATTCAAATCACTGGCGAAAAAGCGGTTCGGGAATCCGACGTGTTTAAGGCGGGTAAAAAACCAGAAATTTTTGACTATGCGGGATGGAAATTTGGCCAAAGTATTTGTTATGACCTTCGATTTGCCGAACTGTATAGTCATTACGCAAAAGAAAAAGTGGACGTGATTTTGATTCCTTCGGCTTTTTTAGTTACGACAGGGCAGGCCCATTGGGAGATCTTATTGCGTGCGCGGGCCATAGAAAGCCAATGTTATGTTTTAGCTGCGGCTCAAGCGGGCAAGCATTATGGAGTCCACGGAGGGGAGAGAGCCACTTTTGGTCATTCACTAGTTATCGACCCGTGGGGGCGTATTCTTCATGGGGGCAGTGGCGATCACTCTGAAGTCATTTCGTTTTCAATCGGCAAAGAATTGTTGCATCAAGTAAGAACCCAGATCCCTATGTCGGATCACCGAAAACTTCTTTAAATTTATTGCCCTCGCAGGGCGAAATAGATACCTCTCCCAGGGTTTTTTAAGCCATAATAGCTTCTATGAAAATATTAATAATCACTCTAGCAATGATTTTTGGCACTAGTTGGGCGTTGGCGCAGTCTCCGGCATCAGTCACTCAAGTCACTAATGCTCCTGCTGTTGATAAAGAGAGCGCTTCGGAAATTTTGACCGAAGCCGAATTGAGATTTCGAATTAAGAATAGAATTTATCCCGGCGGCAAGGACGAAGAGTTTCTAAAAGTCCAATCCCAATTGATAGCACCCACTCGAAAAATGGCTCCTGTTACTGAAGCCCCTTCTGAACCAGAAGAGACTCAGGAAACAAACACTCAAGCAACTGACTAAGGGAGACCTTTTGGAAATTAATAGAGAAATTATGGAAGTTGATGTTTTGATTGTTGGCGGTGGGTCAGCCGGGCTTTGCTGCGCTATTAAGTTGCAGCAAATGATCGAAGCCCACAATCAGGGAATTGATGATGGCAAAGTAACGGGCGAAAAAATTCCAGATCAGATGATCGTCGTTTTAGAAAAAGCGTCAGAGGTCGGCGCGCATAGTATGTCCGGTGCAGTTCTGAAGCCCATTGCCTTGGAAGAGCTTTTTCCTAAGTACAAAGAAATGGATTTCCCTTTAGAGTCAGAAGTGAAGGAAGATGAATTCCATTTTTTGACGGATACGGGAAATATTAAATCTCCAATAACGCCTCCGCCATTTCATAATCAGGGAAATTTAATTGTCTCCATTTCAAAAGTAAATCGTTGGTTAGGTGCACAGTGTGAGGCCAAAGGAATCAATATTTTTCCGGGTTTTGCTGCTGTTGAAGCTTTGTACGAAGGTGATAAAATTATTGGAGTACGAACTGGCGATAAAGGTTTAGACAAGGCTGGCGTTCCCAAAAGTAATTTCGAAGCCGGAATGATCTTGAAATCCAAAGTGACTATTTTTGCAGAAGGCACCCGAGGATCTTTATTTAAACAAGTAGCTGCTAAGTTAAATTTGCGTGCAGGTAAAAATGAAGATGTGTATGAAGAGGGTGTTAAAGAAATTGTGCAGATGCCTCCCGGAACCGTTAAGCCTGGTAAAGTCATTCATACTTTAGGTTTTCCGTTAAATAAAAGTATTGGAGGCACCTTTATTTATACTTTGCCTAACGACAAAATCAGCATTGGGTTAGTCGTTTATTTAGACACTAAAGATCCTTACCTAGATCCACATAAAGAACTGCAGAAATTAAAAACTCATCCCTACATTTCTGAAATGTTAAAAGGTGGAAAAGTCATCGCTTACGGAGGCAAAACCTTGCCTGCGGGTGGCTGGTATTCCATGCCTAAACTGTTTGGCGATGGTTTTATGGTTTGCGGGGATTCTGCAAGTATGGTGGACGTCCAAAAATTAAAGGGCATCCATATGGCTATGAAGTCGGGGATGCTTGCGGCTGAAGTGGCTTTTGCTGGTATTTTGAAAAAAGATTTCTCGTCAGCGGTGACCAAAGCCTACGAAGAAAAAGTCAAAGTTAGCTTCATCAAAAAAGAGCTGTACAGAGTCCGTAACTTCCATCAGACGCTGTCAAAAGGTGTGGTGGCCTCTTTACCATTTATTGGTTTACAAGAGATTACGGGCGGTCGAGGACTGTTTGATCACATGAAAGCGCATTTGGATGCAGGAACCACACAAACGGTGGAAGAAGTTTGGGGAAGCCTCAACGTCAATCCGCCAGCCGAGCTGCCGAAACCAGATGGGGTTCTGTTCTTCGATAAGTTATCCAGTGTTTACCTAACCGGAACTATGCACGATGAAAACTCGCCTAACCATTTGATTTTAGGCAAGGCAGATACATGCCGTTCTGAATGTGAGCCTAAGTACAAGTCGCCTTGTAATCATTTTTGCCCAGCTTCAGTTTACGAAATGGTTCCGGCAAAAGAACATCCTGGTCAGTATGATTTACAAATCAATTATACAAATTGTATTCATTGTAAAACTTGTGATATTAAGTGCCCATTCGAGAATATCACATGGACAGTCCCTGAAGGGGGCGGTGGTCCAAAATATCAAGAGACGTAAAAAGATTTTTTCTTTTTTGAAGCTCTTGAGAGAAGGGTTTCAAAATGGCAGAATTTTTCGCAACAACCGCATACGGATTATCAGAGGCACTTGAGAAAGAATTAAAAGAGCTGGGCTACAAAGTCTTAGAAAAGACTAATAGCGGTGTCTTTTTTGAGTCTAATTGGGAAGGCTGTTATCGCGCCAATTTACAGTCTCGAATTGCTTCGAGAATTATCAAGCCCGTTTTAGATTTTACTGCTTATCAGCCGGACGAACTTTACGGCCAAATTTTAAATCACGACTTCACTAAATACATACGTCCCGATCAGACTTTAAAAGTAGATGCTGATGTCGATGAAAGTATGATGCGCGATCAGCGATATATTGCCTTAAAAGTAAAAGATGCTATCGTAGATCAATTCCGCGAAAAATTTGGTGTTCGTCCTGATGTCGAAACTCGAAATCCTGATTTAAAAGTTATTGTACGTGCTTATAAAAATCGATTTCATGTGTCTATCGATACCAGCGGTGAATCCCTTTACATGCGTGGCTACCGTACTCAAGCCGGATTGGCTCCGCTAAAGGAAAACTTAGGCGCAGGACTACTTCACTTAATGGAGTGGGATAAGAAGACTCCGCTTATTGATCCCTTATGTGGTTCGGGAACTTTTTTGATTGAAGCGGCGATGATGGCGTTAAACATTGCGCCCGGCATGAATCGGACTTCTTTTGGTTTTCAAAAACTTTTAAATTATGACAGAGATGTTTGGGAAAAAGTTGTTGATGAAGCTGTTGCAGCAGAAAAAGTAGATCTAGATTTTAAATTTTATGGAAGTGATATTGATAAGCAAGTGATTCGTTATGCGAAAGACAATGCGGCCCGTGCCGGCGTTGATCATGTCATTGAATTTAAACGTGAGAATGTTGCTGTTGTCGCTCCGGAAGTACCTAAAGGCATTTTAATTATGAATCCTCCTTATGGCGCACGACTGGGTGAAGAAGATATGTTGAAGGATGTTTATAAAGACATCGGCTTCACATTGAAAAATCGCTTTAAGGGATGGGATGCTTGGATATTATCTGGAAACAAAGATTTGATTTTGGATATGAAATTAAAAGCAACCCGAAGATTTTTTGTCTATAACGGCCCACTTGAGTGCCGATTTTTAAAATATTCGATGTTCTAGACTTCAATCATAATTCGATATTAAGTTTTTTAACTAATTTGTTAAACTGCCTTCGTAATTCCGTTAATTGGCCGATGCTAGAAGCTGTTTTTAAGTAGTCTTGCATTGGCTGAAGAGGATGGCCCCCGTATTTTCCGGGCGAAGTAATATTAAATGTCACTGTCGAGCGCCCAGCTAACATCACTCCATCACAAATAGTAATGTGGTCGGCCACAGCGCAATCGCCACCGCACATAAAGTAATCGCCAATTTTGCTAGAGCCCGCCACACGGAAACCAGCAGTAATAGCGCAATGTTTGCCAATAGTGCAGTTATGAGCGATGTGTACCTGATTGTCGATTTTGGTGCCTTGACCAATGAGGGTCGAATCCATAGTAGCCCTATCAAAAGAGCAGTTGGATCCAATTTCTACGTCGTCTTCGATGATGACATTGCCAACTTGCGGGATTTTTACCCATTTCTTGTCCACTTCAGCAAAACCGTAACCATCCGATCCGATCGTTGTATTTGCATGGATTTCGCAATTTGCACCAATGATGCAGTTTGCTCCGATGAGAACAAAGGGATGTAACAAAGTGTTTTTTTTAACGGTAGCGCCGGCCTCTACGACCACATTGCTAATAAGGAAACAGTCGTCTTCAATAAAGACATTTTCACCAATTGAACAGTAGGGGCCAATGTAAGTATTTTTTCCGATCTTCGCGCTTTTACTAATGAAGGCTGCGGCGCCACTAACCGCGTCAGCACTGAGGTACCATTGTTTTTTGTTTTGAAACAAACCTAAAACTTCAACCAGGCAAATCGAAATATTTTCTACAAAGATCGTATTTATTGAAGCGGGAATAGATTTTTCCACGGCTGACTTTATTTTTTTAGAGATGATTAAATTTTTGCAGCCATGCCCTAACGCTTCCAATAATTGTGTTTCATTTTGAACAATACAAATCGTATTTTCATTCGCGGAAGTCGCTGATCTCACCTGCAAAATGGGATAGTCTTTAAGGTTGTTGCTTTCCAACGAAATATTTTTATTTTCTAAGTGCGATTTGATTTTTGATAGGTTATAAGTCATAAAACTATTGTTACCCTAAAGTGACTAAAACACTCTTGTTTATACCACGCGTTGATTTTTGTTTAGCACCAGTGACAATACCTGTGACAAGATTGAGTACGTATATTAAATCTTCGGGGTCGGTTGGAGGAATTATGGCTAAAAAAACAGCTGCGGCTAAAGTGGCGAAGAAAGCCCCTGCAAAAGTAGAAAAAAAAGCTGAAAAGAAGGCAGACAAAAAAGCTGATAAAAAAGCTGAAAAGTCGGCGAAGCCC
>JAYSSX010000233.1:0-1883 GCA_043720315.1 Pseudobdellovibrionaceae bacterium
GCTTCCCAATGCGGCCTTAACAAAACAGTGGAATTCGATAAAATCTATTTAAATTTCTATTGCTGTAAAACACAAAAAACTATATTTTGGTCGCATGAAAAAAATAAACATTAACGATCCAGTCCCTAACTTTAGCGCCCCGACTACAGGAATAGATAATTTTAAACTTTCTGATTTTAAAGGTAAAAAAGTTGTTTTGTACTTTTATCCAAAAGATGCGACCCCTGGCTGTACCGTTGAAGGTCACGAGTTCACAAAACTGAAGCCCCAATTTGATAAATTAAATACTGCTGTTTTTGGAATCTCACGAGACAGCATGAAGTCACATGAGAAGTTTAAAGAAAAAGAATCTTACAAAGTTGATTTAATTTCTGATGAAGACGAAAAAATTAGCAAAATCTTTGATGTGATCAAAGAAAAAAACATGTACGGTAAAAAAGTTATGGGTATTGTTAGAAGCACGTTCGTGATCGACGAAAAGGGCAAATTAATGAACGAATGGATCAAGGTCAAAGCCGAAGGCCATGCCAAAGAAGTATTGGATTGGTTAAAAAAAACCTAATCCAGGTACGCAAAGTTTGTTTATTTTTTTATTAGTCTTGTTCCGTATTCTTCGTCCGGGACAATGGTATGCGGTGGGCTTTCTTCCAGTCCAAAATGATTAAGTACTATTGCACGTACGACAAGGTCAGTCCGATCATCTTCCTTTATCAGCTGCAGGATTTCGTGATGGGTTTGTCTTATTTTTTCGGTAATTTTGACAGCTGTGGCTTTCGAAACTGTAAACACCCGAAAGCTTGAAGCATTGGGAATTTCGGTTTCCACATTATTACGCAGTTTTTCCTGCAGGTAACACATACTTCGATAGATCCAATAGTGAAACATGGGAATTGTTTTTTGATAGTCAGAAGCCGGAAACTCGAAACATCTTTCTTTTAAAACATATTTTTCCCCATCAAATTCAATTGAGTTATTATTTTGCAAAAGCTGCAGTGCCGCCTCTACCTGTTTTGCCGTCAATTGCAATTTTTGCTGGATCAGTTGTGGATTATGTCGAGTTAAGATTTGATACTCAGAAGTTTCCAGAAAGTATAAAACAGCACTACTATAAGGCACAGTCACCTGTGCCTGTGCCAATGCCTTCATTCTATCTAACTCATCTTTAATTTCTGGCGCCAAGCTAGCTAAAGGTAAGTTATCTAAAAAATGGACAAAATGTTGAGGCCGATAAATAAGCAACTTAAAGATGACCAATGCCGGAACTTTCGTATTTCCTTTTACCCAACGTTGAATTTGTGTTTCTGAAGCCTCCAGGTAGTCGGACATGGACTTTACATCTTTGTGAAAATAAAAGTCTAAAAAATGTCGTAAAATAGTAATGGCTTCTGATTTCTTCAAAGGGTCGGATATTTTATAGTGATCTTCCAATATATAGGCGAGTGGAATTTTATTCAGTTTAATGACCTTGACTAAATCGTTCCACATTAGTTTTTTAGCGCCTGATTCCCATTTACCATACAAATTAAATTTGTAACCTAATTTGCGACTCATTTGAATTTGAGATTTCTTTAACCTTAAATTTTTTAGTACGACGTTTTCCAAATATCTTAATTCACGTTCTGACTGTAACTGTTGAATCGCAAAATTTTTCGGAACGTAATCTGATTCTGTTTTGATATTCATAAAAAATTCTTTCATAAATTTTAAAAAGCTGTTTTTGTTGTTGCCCATTCAAAAACAGCTTCGCTAATTCCAAGTTGGCTTCGATCTAGACTTTAAAACTCTTACCGCGCAAAGGAAAATACTAAAGAGGAAATACATTGGTTAAACATCACGCAGAATTATTATATGTTTTCTCTTAGAAAACTCCAGTCAAAATTAAT